>USHK01000259.1 GCA_900554375.1 uncultured Sutterella sp. | reverse complement strand
CGTGGGCTCGGAGATGTGTATAAGAGACAGGGACCGGACGGTCCGGGCTTTTCTAGAAGTTACTTACCGGCTTTAACATCGGCAAGAGCGTTATCAGCAGCTAAGCGGCCGCTGGTCATAGCGAACGAAGAGGCAGAACCTTCGCAGCGGAGGTCGTAAGAAGAGTCATACAGACCGCCGATATCCTGACCGACGACATAGAGGTTGTCGATCACGTCGCCCTGCGGATTCAAAGCCTGGAACTTCGGATTGACGGTGACACCGCCCAAAGTCAGGAAGAATGCGCGGATGCCTTTCAGAGCATAGTACGGGCCTTTTTCCATGTTGAAGGTTGCGAGGTGTTCGGGCAGACGGCCGAATTCCGGATCCTTACCTGCTTTAGCGTACTCATTGACCTTCTTCATGGTTTCCTTCAGGTTTTCAGCAGGGACACCGATCTGCGCAGCTAGGTCGTCAATCGTGTCGGCCTTGAACGCCCAGCCTCTCTGCTGGCCGATTTCGAAGGTCTTCGGAAGTGCTGTCAGAGGAACACCGGCCATAACGATGGCGTTGAAGGGAAGCAGAGCACCCTTGTTGACCAACTGGTCATATTTCTGCTGGTCGATGATGTTGTACATCACGCCGCCGGCACTCGTCATGGCGTTGTAAACGTCTACGAACACAGAACCGCGGGATTCATTGAAGAAACGTTTGCCATGCTGGTCGACCCACAACCAGGGCTGAGCCAAAGCGCAGCGGCCTTGTTTGAGTTCATCAGCGCCCATGAACTGATTGATCGGGGGCAGGTCGGCGAGGTACGGAGCGTTACCTGCAATGGTATGCATACCTTTAACGCCGGCACCGACTAACTGAGCCATCTGGATGCCGTCACCGGTACGTCCGTCTCCGTTCTTACCGTCGGTCACCGGACCGCGGTACCAAACCGGCTCAAACATGCCGAGAGCAGAGGAGTCGTTCACGTACTTGGCGAGCATTTCTTTATTGGATTCGAAACCACCGGTAGCGATAATGACTTTCTTAGCCTTAACGATGACTTTTTCGCCTTCGCCGTCAACTGCTTCAACGCCAACCACTTTACCGTTTTCAACGATCAGTTTCTTTGCCGGAGTTTCGGTGAGAATTGTGCCGCCTTTAGCGCGGACTTCCTTAGCAAAGCGCTGGATGATGCCCGCTGCGCCGCCTTTGAACAAGTGCCATGTCATCAGAGATTCTTCTTTCGGATACATGGTGCGGATGCCTCGCATCTGGGCGCCTTTATCCATAACCCAGTCAATAGTCTTGCCGGATTCTTCGATCAGAACACGAAGGACGTGCGGGTCGGCACGATAGTGATGGTACTGCAGAGCGGCCGTTAAAACCTGGTCAACGGTGGTGTTGATGTTGTGTTCTTTCTGATAGCGAGTGCCGACGCCAAGACTTCCTTCAGGGAAGTTGCCGCCGCCGCCCAGGGCTGCTTCTTTTTCAAGAACGATCGGTTTGGCTCCTTGGTCAACTGCACTCTGAGCAGCAGCTAAACCTGAAAGGCCTCCGCCGATGATCACGAGGTCGGTTTCATAAACCTGCGTTGCGAATGCAGGAAGCGAGAAAGTGGTGAGTAAAGAGGCCGCGATTGCAGATGTAAGCAGACTTCTACGAAGCATTGTAATTCTCCTTGTTTTGTGGTTATTAAGTGATGTACCGCTTGGTGTTTATGTGAGTATCTTAAGCGTGCCTTACGGAGATATACTTTGCGCAAGTTGCATTCCTATCTTTGCATTGTTAACAAAGGGTTACCACTGTGGCGAACATTAACAAGCTATCTATTGATGATATGAGGTTCCTTGCGGAGCTAGAAAAGACGGGCGTTTTACTTCGTGCAGGCTTACTTTTAAATCTGTCTCCGTCTTCCTCAAGCAGGAACTTTTCTCGGATTCGCTCGTATTTTCCACAGGAGATTTTCAGACAAAATGAGGGGATTTGGGCTCCCACAAATTACTACATGCAGATCAAGCCGCAGATACATCAAATTCTTGAAGCCTCCGAAGCTATGATGGACACTCAGTTTGATCCCTCGCAAACGACTCGAGCTTTTGTTCTAACTTCTATGATGACGGAAATTTCCGGTGTGATTTCCGGTGTTCTTCCAAAGATGATTGAACGAGCGCCGAAAGCTCGGTTAGATCTGAGTAAGCACGATAATGAGATTGCCGCTGTGAGCGAAGGAAAAGCTGATTTCGCGGTTATTACCGACGTTGATCTCGCACAAGATTTACACCGCATGAAACTTTATCCTCTGGATCGGGTGCTGCTTGTCAGAAAGGGCCATCCCTTGACGCAACTTAAAGGACCGCTTCTAACAAGATACCTTCAGGTATACGACCGTGTCTCGATTCGAACGGGTCGCTCGGCTTCTTGGGTTGGTCCCGAGCAAGGGTTATTTCAATATGAAAGATTTATGGAGCATACCCGTTTCTCAACTTCTCGTTTTTATTCTGCATGGGGGGCTATTGAAAAAACAAATCTTATTTCAGTCTGCGGCTGGCGCGCTGCGGAGCTTGCTATGAAAGCCTATAACTTAGCAGCTCTTCCGCTTCCGATTGACTTTGAGGAGACCGAAAAGTGGAACGTGCTGATCTGGTCGGATAGTAAGCACCGCGATCCGGCTCATAAATGGATGCGAGGGCTCTTTAAAGAATGGGCAATAGAGGAAGCCGAGCGGATGAAGAAGCTGGAAGAGCAGGGTCTCGGTGTTCCAAGATACGAATAAGCGGCCGAAGAGGCCGCTTAGGAATGCTCTTAGTTAGAGCTTAAGCACTTTCTGCGCTAGAAGGTTCGACGCAGCAGGCAAGCGCATTGAAGCCGCCGTCGATATAAATCGTTTCCGCGGTAATACCAAGGGAATTGTCCGAAAGCAGAAATGCGGCGGTGTTTCCGACTTCGTCAATGGAGACCAGAGAACGGGTCGGAGCCACGGCTTTGCACTGAGCCAGCATCGAGCTGAAGCCTGTCTCTTATACACATCTGACGCTGCCGACGACTCCTTACGTGTAGAT
>USHK01000258.1 GCA_900554375.1 uncultured Sutterella sp. | reverse complement strand
GTCGGCAGCGTCAGATGTGTATAAGAGACAGATGTTTGACAATATTCTTATTAAGACCCCGGAACAAATTGAAGGCATCCGGGCTGCCTGCCGCGATGCGGCCTTGGTTCTGGATTACATTGAACCGTTTGTTAAAGCTGGCGTCACCACTGAGTACCTCGATGATTTGATGCTCAGATATACGGAGGACGTGCTTAAGGATAAATCTGCGTGCCTCAACTATGATCCGGACGGCAATAACCCTTATCCGAAGGCCACTTGCATCTCCGTGAATCATCAGATCTGCCACGGTATTCCAAACGAAAAAGTCCTCAAAAACGGCGACATTTTAAATATCGATGTGACTGTTATTAAAAACGGGTACTTCGGAGACACAAGCCGTATGTATTCCGTCGGCCACATTTCTGTTGCCGCAAAACATCTTATTAATGTAACTTTCGACTCCATGTGGAAAGGGATTGAAATCGTTCGTCCCGGCGCCCACTTCGGCGATATCGGCTACGCGATTCAACATTTTGTCGAGCCTCAGGGCTGCAGCGTGGTCCGTGAATTTTGCGGTCACGGAGTCGGTGTCGGCTTCCATGAAGACCCTCAGGTGTGCCACTACGGCAAACTCGGCACGGGGGCTGAGATGAAACCGGGCATGATCTTCACAATTGAACCGATGATCAATGCCGGAAGGAAAGAGCTTCGAATCCTTCCCAACGGATGGACGGCCGTCACGAAAGACAGAAGCCTCTCTGCTCAGTGGGAACATACCGTACTCGTTACCGAGACGGGATACGAAGTCCTAACGGTCTCTCCAAAATGCCCGCCTGCTCCTTCGTGGGTAAAACCTTCCGCTTAAATTAATAGCAATAAATCCCAAGGCTATGGAACTCAACGAAATCGTCAAAACATTTAAAGCTCAGCGGGAGGTTCTAGCAAAAAAATTTTTGGCGGACGTTGACGCCGATGCTTACCTTTCTGCCCATTCCAAGGCTGCCGACGCGGCAGTCTTGGCAATCCTTGAACTTAATCAATTATCCGAGACTGTCGCGGTCGTTGCCGTAGGCGGTTACGGCAGAGAACAACAGTTCCCCTTCTCAGACCTCGACCTCCTTTTCCTCCTTCCTGAGGGCGTGCGGGACAAAGACTTAAAAACAATTTCGGAAGTAATCGGCAATTTATGGTCCCTCGGGTTAACCGTCGGTTACTCGGTACGCAGCATCGAAGAATGCTTGGAACAGGCAGAAATCGACATTACCGCACAGACGGCAATGCTCGAATCTCGCCTGATCGCTGGAAATGAAGAACTTTTTAAGACCTATTCGGATACGATGGAAAAGAGTCTGAATCTTAAAAAGTTCTATCGGGCTAAATTCATCGAACAGCAGCAGCGGCACTTGAAGTATCACGAATCCTCTTATGCCTTGGAGCCTAATATCAAGGAAGCACCGGGCGGTCTCAGAGATTTGAATATTTTGATCTGGGTACTGAGAGCTGCGCGCCTCGGAAATACTTGGCAGGAAGTCTTCGAAAAAGGGCTGATTACCCGCCGCGAATGCGAGCTTTTAGAGTCTGTCACCAAGAGCCTTTATAGACTTCGTATTCACATGCATCTGCTCACGAACCGACATGAGGATCGTCTCATTTTCGAAATCCAAGAGCCGCTTGCCAAGGCATTAGGGATTGTCGGAACAGTCGGGCGTCGTCCGAGTGAAGTGATGATGCAGCATTTTTACGTGAATGCCAAAACCATCGGCCAACTTAACTCCATCATCCTTCAAGCCATTAAAGAGCGTTACTCCAATGAACCAGAACAAACCGGCGAACCTATATGCAGCGGATTTGTTCGTCAGGGCGATGTCCTCGGTCTTGAGTCCCCCGATGTTTTCGTGAAAAACCCGGAAAGAATACTCGAGGCTTTTTTAATTCAGGAACGGCATCCGGATATTCCGATGAAGTCATCCCGACTTTACCGTGCTTTATTTGAAGCCCATTCCTTAATGAATAAGGAATGGGCGGAAAATCCGGTCAACCGCCAAACCTTCCTCAAGATTATTCAGGGTCGAAGAGGAGTTTGGCACGCTTTGGAAGAAATGAACCGTTGGGGCGTGCTCGGCAAACTGCTCCCGTGCTTCAACCGGATCGTTGGACAAATGCAGCATGATTTATTTCATGCCTATACCGTCGATCAGCACACTCTTCTCGCGATTCGTTATCTTCGCAACTTCACACACAGCGAAAATGCCCACGAGCTGCCGCTCTGTACCGAACTCATGATGGCAATGAAAGGAAGCTGGCGCCTTGTGCTCGCCCTTCTCTACCACGACATTGGCAAAGGGCGCGGAGGAGACCACAGCAAAATAGGTGCAGAAATTGTTCGGCAAATGTGCCGAGATTTCGAGATCTCCGAAGAAGATTCCGACTACATCGAGTTCCTCGTCAGAGAACACCTCACCATGAGCATGGTGGCCCAGAAACAGGACATCTCAGACCCTGGGGTCGTTGCAAACTTTGCCAAAAAAGTAGGGACAATGGAGCGGTTGGTCAGTCTTTATCTTCTCACCGTCTGTGATATCCGAGCGACCGGGCCGAAAATTTGGAATGCCTGGAAAGCCCAGCTTCTTGAAGATTTGTTTTATTCAGCCGCCCGCTTTTTGAAAGGCAAAGGAATCGACAAAGATTTATTGGTTTCCCGACGCCGTAAAGACGCACTGCGTATGACGCGCTTTACACCTGAACAGCGGGACCGAATCAATAAATTCTGGGATAACTTTGACGTTGCATACTTTATGAAGCACTCCGTGCGAAATATTGTTTGGCACGCCAAAGTACTGCTTCCGTACCTCGATTCTCCAAAGTCCTTCGTTGCCTCCAGACCGTTGCGCGGCATGGAACACGCACACGAAATTCTTATCCTGACGCAGGACCGCCCGGAATTGTTTGCTCGGATCGTTTCTAATCTGCAGCAATACGGTTTATCTATTGCAGAAGCTCGTATTCACCTGTCTCTTATACACATCTCCGAGCCCACGAGACGCTCATGAATCTC
>USHK01000257.1 GCA_900554375.1 uncultured Sutterella sp. | reverse complement strand
ACGAGATTCATGAGCGTCTCGTGGGCTCGGAGATGTGTATAAGAGACAGTGGAAAATCAGGGATTCTACACTAACCTTAGACCTTACGCAAACCTTTGAGATCTTTGAGTTTTGCAAAAGGATTCGGCTTTTGAACTTCATCTTTTGTCTCTTCAGGACCATCTGTTCGACAGCCTTCCTCATGAACCGGAACCAGCGGAAGTGAAAGAATCAGTTCTTCCTCAATCCAGTCAGCAAGATTGAGTTTCTCGCTCCCCACAATAACTTCGGTATCGTCATCTTCATCGATAGGAATCGAATCGGCCTCTTCTTCGCTTTTAGCAAAGCGGAAAGTCACTTCTCTTTCTATTTTGAAGTCCATAGGTTTCGTGCAGCGATTGCAAACTAAAGGAACAACCGTTGCCAATTCCATCACAGCGCCTGGCCAGCCTTTTTTAGCCGTCATCCCGCAGATACGATAAGTTACGGTTCCTTCGGTCGGAAGAATCATATCTTTTAAGCGCGGAAGATCCGACAGCTTCGCCTGCCCTTCGATGACTTTCTTATCTCTTGCTAGGTCATAAGCATTCACATAGTCGGTTTGTTTTAGGTATGCGGACATTGAATATCTCTCTTTCTGCGATAAGCACTGAACTAGAATAGTCTCTTTCAAGTTTGAGTGCTTTTAGGAACGACCCAATTATGGACAACAAAGCCGCATTAATTCTAGGTTCAAGCTCTCCTTTCCGACGCGAACTGTTAGAGCGTCTCCAGATTCCTTTTACGACCTGCTCTCCCGATGTCGATGAGACACCGCTCAAAGGAGAAAGCCCGAAGGATCTTTCTTTGCGCCTTTCCATACTTAAAGCCCAAGCCGTCGCTGCCCAGTATCCGAATTGCGTAGTGATCGGATGCGACCAGGTCTTGGAATTAAACGGCCGTCCCGTCGGAAAGCCCGGCAACTACGAAAACGCCTTCAAACAGCTCTCCGAGATGTCCGGTCAAACCGTTACATTCCATTCTGCAATGACTGTCATTGACACCAGGGGGAATCTGCAGAGCACGGTGGTGCCCACATCCATCCGTATGCGTCATTTACCGCCCGAAGGCATCCGTGACTACCTTGAAAGAGAAAAACCCTTCAACTGCGCCGGCTCGGCCAAAATTGAAAAACTCGGTATTGCCTTAGTCGCCGAATGCAAATCGGATGATCCGACGGCTATCATCGGTCTGCCGCTCATCGAATTGACGACCATGCTTGCTCAGGCTAGCATTCATGTCCTTCCTGAGCTCAACTAATAAGCTGCATCTGCTGAAATAGAGAAGGACCTATCTGAGGAAAATACGAAAGGAGGAGGCGCTTTCTCCCCGCCTACCTGAGGGCACGGGGCTACGCGCCCAGATCTGATGAACAAAGGAAAGCTCTTCATGCTTCCGGTCCCGATCGCGGACGGACAACTGAGTGACACATTGCCGGAACTCACCATTCGAACGGCACGTGAGCTCAAATTCTTTTTAGCTGAGAACGCCAAGTCTACAAGAGCTTTCCTTAAGTTCTGCGGTCATCCCTTGCCTATTGCCTCCCTTTCCATTGAAGAAATCGGGCATCGTCCCGATCCTGCAAAGGTACGCAGCTGGCTCAAGCCCGCATCAGAAGGAAACGATATCGGCATTGTGAGTGAGGCCGGATGCCCCGGAGTTGCGGACCCGGGAGCACTAATCGCCGCAGAAGCTCATAAACTCGGCATTCGCGTCGTGCCGCTCGTGGGCCCTTCCTCTATTCTTTTAGCCTTAATGGCCTCCGGTATGGACGGGCAGCATTTCCGCTTCTGCGGATACCTTCCCATCAAGGAACCTTCCCGAAGTAACGCCATCAAAGATTTAGAAAGAAGAAGTACGTCCTTTGAAGGAGAAACTCAGCTCTTCATAGAAACGCCTTACCGCAACAACGGAATGCTCATCGATCTGGTCAAAAACTGCGCGCCAAACACTCTTATCCTTGCAGCAACGGACATCTCGGGGCCCGAAGAACGCATTCGCACCTTCTCAGCGGCCGATTGGAAAAAACAAGATTTGTCGCTGCCGAAACTCCCGACGGTCTTCGGCATCCTCGGCACTAAGCGAACTCGTCGAGCTTAACTTTGAGCTCTTCCATAGTGTCGACAATAGCATCGGGCGCATAAGCTTCCAGACGTTCTCTCGGTGCAGCGCCCCAAGTAACGGCAACCGTGCGGACGTCGGCTGCTTTGCCTAATTTGATGTCATGCTCGGTATCGCCGATCATCACGATGTCCTCTGCGCTCAATCCGTTCCTTTCAATCAGCGTGTTCAGCATTAAAGGGTCAGGTTTAGGCAAAGCCTCATCCGCAGTGATGGAATCATCAAAATAATCCCAAACGTTCATACGGTTAACAATTCTCGAGAGGCCTTTCCGGCTCTTCCCCGTTGCAATCGCTGTTTTAATTCCGGAGTTCTGAAGTTTCCTCAAGAGGTCGAGAGCGCCGGAAAATAGCCTCAGAGAAGGATCGCTCTGAAGGAAATAACGCACGTAGATGGCTTTGTAACGACCATACTCGCTTTCCGGCAAATCCGGCGCCACGATTGGAATAATATCTTTGAAGCCTAATCCGATAATGCTTTTTGCCGTATCAAAACTGACGGGGGCAATTCCGATTTCTTCATTTGCCAATTGGATGCCGCGGGCAATGGCGGGAACAGAATCTACTAGAGTGCCGTCAAAGTCAAAAACGGCCATCTTCAGAGAATGCATTCTTCTTTTCCTGATTCGAGGTCTAACGCTATTTATTTTGAGCCTTTCTTTTCTCCAAAATCTCTATTAGCTCTACACAATCTTTGGGCAACGGAGCTTCAATTTCCAGTTCCTCTCCTGTAATCGGATGGCGGAAACAGATCTTGCCCGCGTGCAGGAACATTCGTTTGAAAGGTACACCCAGCAAGCCGTGAGCGACTTCATCGTTAAAAGCAAAATCGCCGTACTTTTCGTCGCCGACTAACGGGAAGCCGAGTTCGGCGGCGTGAACTCTTATCTGATGGGTACGTCCGGTC
>USHK01000256.1 GCA_900554375.1 uncultured Sutterella sp. | reverse complement strand
GTGTATAAGAGACAGGTCCGAGTTTATGACGCATTTTTAAATTCCTTAAAAGTTTCTAGTTAGGGTGCCGTTTAGGCATCTCCCGTCTCTTCTATCTCCTCTCGGAGCGGGCGGGTAGGCTCGGCATTCTAACCGAGCCGGGTACAACTGACAAATAATTCAAATAAAACAAGTACTACAAATTGTTCTGAAATTAGTGGTCAAGACCGACAGGAGGCCAGTTTTCAAGCTTCATGCCGAGTGTCAGACCGTGAGCGGCAAGAACTTCCTTAATTTCGTTAAGGGACTTGCGGCCGAGATTCGGAGTCTTGAGCAGTTCGTTTTCGGTTCTCTGGATCAGGTCGCCGATGTAATAAATATTCTCGGCCTTGAGGCAGTTTGCGGAACGAACGGTAAGTTCCAAGTCGTCGACAGGACGACGAAGAATCGGATCAACCGGAGGCTGCGGTTTAGCCAACGGGGCTTCAACAGGAGCCTGAGGCTGCATCGTACCGAACGTGGGTTGCGGAGCTACGGGTTCGAGGCCGATAGTAGGCAAACCTCCGAAGACGGAGAGTTGATCCTGAAGAATATGAGCTGCCTGACGAAGAGCTTCTTCCGGAAGGATGGCGCCGTTTGTCTCAATATTCATGACTAATTTATCGAGGTCGGTGCGCTGTTCGACACGTGCGTTTTCAACACGGTAGGCAACCCGCAAGATCGGGGAGAAGGACGCATCCATGATGATGCGGCCGATCGTGCCTTTACTGTAATCGTCCTTAAGTGCTCTCATGTCACCGGGCTGATAGCCGCGGCCTTTTTCAATCTTGAGCTGCATATCAAGCTTTCCGCCGGAGAGGTTGGCAATGACATGTTCCGGATTGAGAATCTGAACGTCGTGCGGCAGATCAAAGTCTGCAGCAGTGACAACACCTTCGCCTTCTTTGCGAAGCGTGATTGTGACCTCGTCACGGTTTTCAAGTTTAAAGATGATGCCTTTGACATTCAGGAGAATGTCAACCACGTCTTCCTTAACACCGTCAATCTGGCTGTACTCATGAACGACGCCTGCAATCTGAGCTTCTGTCGGAGCAAATCCGACCATGGAGCTCAAAAGAACACGGCGAAGCGCATTACCGAGAGTGTGCGCATAACCGGTTTCAAACGGTTCCATCGTCACTGTGGCGGAATAAGGATTGCCTTCTGCAGTTTCAACTTCAATGCTGCGAGGCTTAAGGAGAGCATTTACAGACATTAATTTTCCTTTTAACAATACCCTCGGCTCGTTACACCGATAAGGCTGTAGGAATTATTGAGGCTCATAAATGACACGACGATCTCTGCCTCAAGGAAGAGATCGTGTGTGAAACTAAACCGGCAGCGCACTACACTGCCGGGGTACTGCAAATTAGCGAGAATACAATTCAACAATCAGAGATTCGTTCACGTCCGGACAAATTTCGTCACGGGCAGGAACATTCTTGAAAGTGCCTTCCAATTTCTTGGTGTCAACGGAGACCCAGTCGGGCAGACCGTTGGACTCGGCCAGTTTCAGGGATTCAGCGATGCGAACCTGATTCTTAGCCTTTTCACGGACGGCGATAACATCGCCGGCCTTAACAGAGTAGGAAGGAATATTAACCTTGTTGCCGTTAACGCTGATAGCGCAGTGAGAAACAAGCTGACGTGCTTCAGCACGTGTGCAGCCGAAGCCCATACGATAGACAACGTTGTCCAAGCGGCTTTCAAGAAGGCTGAGGAGCTGTTCGCCGGTGTTGCCGCGTTTGCGGGCAGCTTTGGCAAAATACAGTCTGAACTGACGTTCGAGAACGCCATACATACGTTTAACTTTCTGCTTTTCGCGAAGCTGAGCACCGTAGTCAGATAAACGGGCACCGGAGGTGCGGCCGTGCTGACCAGGGGCAGATTCGGATTTGCATTTTGAATCGAAGGAGCGAACAGCGCTCTTCAGATTCAAGTCGCAGCCTTCACGGCGTGCGAGCTTTTCTTTAGGTCCGGTATAACGAGCCATTTTTTCTCTTATCCTGTGTCTTCCACATTCAGTTCATCGATTTCACGATAAACGCGGGAATTAGTTATTAAACACGACGACGCTTCGAAGGACGAACACCGTTGTGAGGAACGGGAGTAACGTCTTGAATGGAAGTGACGCGAATACCAAGAGCGTTGAGAGCGCGAACACTCGACTCACGGCCGGGTCCGGGTCCGGTAATGCGGACTTCAACGTTCTTTAAGCCATATTCAAGGGCGTGACGGCCGGCCTGTTCGGCAGCAACCTGAGCTGCGAAAGGAGTGGACTTACGAGAGCCTTTGAAACCCTGAGCGCCGGAGCTTGATGCTGCGATAGCATTGCCCTGACGGTCAGTAATAGTGATGATTGTGTTGTTGAAGGAAGCGTGAACGTGAGCAATGCCTTCGGTCACAACTTTCTTAACTTTTCTACGAGCACGCTGAGCAGCGATCTGCTGAGCGTTAGGAATCTTTCCTGCCATAGTCGTCCTTTACCTTACTTTTTGAGAGCGACGCCAGCTTTCTTCGGACCCTTGCGAGTGCGTGCATTCGTACGAGTGCGCTGACCACGAACGGGCAGACCGCGGCGATGACGCATGCCTCTGTAGGTGCCTAAGTCGATAAGGCGTTTAATTGACAATTGAATTTCACGACGAAGGTCGCCTTCAACGGTGAGCTTGCTGATCGCATCACGAATGCGTTCAAGTTCGGCGTCTGTTAAGTCTTTGACCTTCTTAGTTTTTTCAACACCAACCGCTTCCAAAATTTCACGGGCACGGGGACGGCCGATGCCATAGATGGCAGTCAAGCCGATTTCAGCGTGCTGATTCGGCGGAATGTTAATACCGGCGATACGAGCCATTATTTACCTCTAATTAGCCTTGGCGCTGTTTATGACGGGGATCCGAGCAGATAACGCGGACCACGCCTTTGCGCTTGATGATCTTGCACTTACGGCACATTTTTTTGACCGAAGCGTTTACTTTCATAGCTGTCTCTTATACACATCTCCGAGCCCACGAGACGCTCATGAATCT
>USHK01000255.1 GCA_900554375.1 uncultured Sutterella sp. | reverse complement strand
TCGTCGGCAGCGTCAGATGTGTATAAGAGACAGACTCAGACTCAATTGATTCCTGAAATCGTCAAGTATCAGACAACAAACGTCAACAACATCTCCGGTGCAACACTCTCCAGCTTTGCCATTAAGGCAGCAGTTAACAAGTGCCTGAAGGAAGCCGGCTTAGATGTTAAACAGTTCCAGAAGCCTGCCCCGAAACCCGCTCATTACACTGACACCGTTACTGAAGATACCAATATCGTGATTGTAGGTGCCGGAGGTGCTGGTCTTTCCGCTGCTGTTGCAGCGGCTGAATCCGGCAAGAAAGTTATTCTTCTTGAAAAGAACGGATTTGCCGGTGGAAATACTTCCGTATCCGGCGGCTGCTTCAACGTTGCCAATCGCAACCAAGACCATTTGACGATGTCCGAAGGACAGAAGAAGATTGTCGAAGGCATCATCAACCAAAAACCACTGAATCCGCTTCACGCCGAACTGATTAACAAAGTCAAAGAACAATGGGCTAAATACAAAGAAAGCGGTTCAAACAAACTCTTCGACTCTCCGGAACTGCACGCTCTGCAGACTTGGAAGTCAGGGGACAACCAGGCAAACCTCAACCTCGTTTACACCTTAACCAAGAACGTCTCCGGCACAATGGACCAGCTCTCCAAGATGGGCTTTGTCTGGCGGGGAAAAGCCAACCAGTTCGTCGGCGCTCTTTGGCCGAGATCAAACCGAGCCGAAAACTTCAAGTCCGGTGTCGGTTATGTTGACACCTACTTAGCCTACATCAAGGAAAAAGGACTCCCGGTCACTTTGATGCTCAACACGGCTGCTGATGACCTCATTGTTAAAGGCGGCAAAGTCATAGGTGTTCTGGCTCAAAACAAAAACGGCAGAAAGTACGTCATTAACGCTAATGACGGTGTCATTTTAACGACAGGCGGTTTCAGCGCTAACGTTAAGATGCGTAATGAATACGACGAACTTTGGGGTAAAAAGTTAGGCACAAATACCCCGACGACCAACCTTCCCTCTGCTACTGGAGACGGCATTAATTTAGCTAAGAAGGCCGGTGCTCACTTAACGCAAATGGGATGGATCCAGCTGTTCCCTGCCGGAGATCCGAAGACAGGTGCAACAAGCTTCAAACTCGGCGAGAACTCCTGCATTTACGTGAACCGTGACGGCAAACGCTACGTGAATGAGTCCGAACGCCGCGACGTTCTTGCAAAAGCCAATCTATCCCAGAAAGATCAGCTCTTCTTTGTGATTTCTTCGGCTAAGCGTGCTCTCGTTGATAAAGACGGCCGCAATGCTTACGGCGTCAAAGTCGAAGATATTCTTGCATCCGGCAAATCCTTCAAAGCCGATACACTTGAAGAACTTGCTCAGAAAGCCGGAATCAACGGTAAGAACTTAGTCGAGACAGTTAAGAAGTGGAATGAATTCTGCAAGAAAGGCACCGGTGACGAAATGGGCCGTCCGACCTGTATGGATGACCATCGTCTGGACGAGGGCGGCCCGTACTATGCAACGCTTATGACTCCTTCTGTTCACCACACTATGGGCGGCGTTCAAATCAATGAAAAAGCCCAGGTTATCAACAACAGCGGCAAAGTCATCCCCGGTCTGTTTGCTGCAGGTGAAATCACCGGCGGTATTCACGGAACAAACCGCGTCGGCTGTAACGCAGTTCCTGATGCCCTGACATTCGGAAGAATCGCTGGCTTAACCGCCGCCGGCAAATAAACTATTGGCTCAAGAGCTTTAGATCAGGCGGAGTACCTTCTCGGTACTTCGCCTTTAATTTTTAGCAGCTTGGCGTCCTGCAATACGTCCGAACACGATGGCATCAGCCAATCCGTTTGCTCCAAGACGATTTTTGCCGTGAACATTTCCTGTAATCGTTCCGGCTGCATATAAGCCCGCAATCGGCTGATTGTTCTTGTTTAAAACTCGAGCTTTTTCATCAATAGCGATTCCGCCCTCGGTGTAATGGATCGTCATTCCTGCATAGCAAGCCCAGAAAGGAGGATGAGCAATCGGAAGCGTCAAAGAATGAATTTTCTTGCCTAATCGATCCTTGCCTAATTTAACGCCATTGTTGTAGCCTTCGATCGTTCTAATGAGGTTGTCGGCGGGAACACCCATTTTGTCGGCAAGCTCCTCAAGCGTTTCGCCTTTCCAAGCCTCCCCTCCTTCAATTGCCTTTACCGCTTCTTTCTGCACTAAGATTCCCGCCCTTCTAAAGCCCTCGTCATCGATAATGATGAATCCGTACTTTTCAGGCAGCGAGAGAACGGCATCTCTGAACTCATCTCTGGGACTATCTTCACGGATAAACCTTTCCCCGTTTTTATTCACGAAGATAAAATGAGAGACGTCATTATGGAAACGGACACGATACTTTTTACCCGGCGGACAACCCGGCAAACACTGAATAAATTCGAGATTGACGAGCTTTGCGCCCACTTTTTCTGCTGCCAGCATGGCCAGACCATTAGAACCGGGCGCATTGTTAGTCGTCAGACCTTTCAGTTTTGGCGAGATCCTCTGAATTAAATCAGGATTAGCAGCAAAACTTCCGGCAGCCAGAACCACTCCTTTGCCGGCATAAAACTGCCTATATTCATTTCCGCAGTAAGCCCCAACACCGATGACTTTATTGTCTTTGATCAAGACTTCTCGGACTTCACAATTCACTTTTAACTCGACTCCCCGCTTTACACAACCATCTGCCAAGGTTCGAATGTATCCTTGTCCGAGAGGCAAGACAGGGATATGAGCTCTTGGCCAATGGGCGCCATAAAGTTCAAATACTCGAGGCTGAAAATGCATACCTAATTTTTCCAACCATTCGAGCGACTCCTGCGCCTCTGTCACCATTGTTCTCACTAACCTAGGGTCCCCAAGGCGCCCCCCGATTTCATATGTTTGCTGAACATGCAGCTCCACAGAGTCACTGATCCCTTGTTTTTCTTGTCGTTTCTTATCTACTGAGGCATAGAAACCGCCGGAGATTAATGTATTTCCTCCAATTTCCGGCTGGCTTTCCAATAAAAGTACAG
>USHK01000254.1 GCA_900554375.1 uncultured Sutterella sp. | reverse complement strand
CGAGATTCATGAGCGTCTCGTGGGCTCGGAGATGTGTATAAGAGACAGATCCGAGACTCCATCTTGAAATGTTTATCAAGGGAGCCGGAAGCGGTGACGTTTTCAATCAGCGTGCCGCTATCAATCCAAAATTAGAAGCTTGGAATAAATTAACTTCCGTCATTACCTATGACCGCTTCATGAGCACCACGGCTAGGTACTCGGACATTATTTTCCCGGTTGTTACGCATTTTGAAGAAAGCTTCATCACGGGTTCCAGAGTCAAGACCGATACGAATTTCGTTAATCAGATTCTTGATCCAATGTATGAATGCAAGACGGACTGGCAAATTAATGAATTGATTGCTCAGCGCCTTGGCATTAACTGGGGCCGCGATGGTAAATCCGACATCGATGTCATGAAAATCCAGTGGGCAGGCGCCAAGGTTCCGGATAAATATAAAGAACTCAATCCTGAATTCAAACTGCCGACCTTTGAAGAAATGCAAAAGGAAGGCAACGTTCAGCTCTTTGTTAAACCGGAAACTTCCGTCATTGACGCAGCAAGATTTGCACCGGGAGAATTCCCGACTGATACCGGCAAGATTAACTTCTACTCTCCTTTCCTTGCAGAAAGAGGACGATTAAAACAAAAAGCAGCGCGTGCTCAGTACGTCAGACCGCCTGAAGGTATAGAGGATTTGCTTGAAGGTAAAAAAGGAGCAAAAGGAATTGCCTACAGTCTGCAGTTCACGACGCCTCATATGCCCAATAGAAGCCACTCCTCTTTTGACAACACGACTTCTTTGATGGACGCCTTCCCGCATTGCGTCTTCATCAACCCGGAAGACGCACAAAAACGAGGAATTGCCGACGGGGACGAAGTCTATGTTTACAACGATGCCGGCTGCATGAAGATTCCTGCACAAATCACATTGCGTCAATTGCCGGGTGTGGTTTCCATCGGTGAAGGCGCATGGTACCAGCCTAGTCCGACGGAAAAATACGAAGCATGGTTTGATTTAGACGGCGATGGAAAACCCGAAAAACACATTGTCGCAGTGGATGTCGGCGGAGCCGTCAACACATTAACGACAGATCGTGATATCGGAGCAGCAGATCCTGTACTTCACCTGCAGACAAACAAGTCAGGCGGATTTGCAGCGGGCGGAAATCTTTGCGAAGTCAGCAAACAAAAACCGGCCTAAGTTCATCCACATAAATATAAGGAATAAACCATGACCCAATATGCATTTTTCTTCAATCAGAAGCGCTGCTTAGGCTGCAAAACTTGTGTCATCGCCTGCAAAGAATGGAATGAGAGCAAAAGAGGCGACGCAAATCTCAACAGAGCATTAACGGAAGAAACTGCCGGAACCTTTGACACACCCGCCTCTTGGGGCGCAGGCGCCAGACCGGATACGTTTAACGGCGCACACTCTAAAGATATTCTTCGCCGATTTGATGCCAAGGAAAACTGGAGACGCGTGACGTTTTTTGAATTCGGCACAAAAGCTCCGAACATTGCCATTGTTCCGTTATCGATCGGCTGCAATCATTGTTCCGAACCAGCTTGTATTCCGGTTTGTCCGGTTAAGGCCATTTCTAAGGAAACTAAATACGGCGCTGTCAGAGTTGATTCTTCTAAGTGCATCAGCTGCGGTGCGTGCCGTGCTGCATGTCCGTGGGAGGCTCCTCAGTACTACAAAGATTTGCAGGCTGAAGGGCCAAGACCTCCAATGACCAAATGTGACCTTTGTTATGACCGATTAGAGAAAGGACTTAAACCAGCTTGTGTTGCTTCTTGTCCGGGACGTGCATTAGAGCTTCTTCCCGTAGAAGAAATTCTGAAGCTTCATCCGAATGCAACACGCACTGCTCTCGGATTTAAGCAAGAGGATGTCGATCGCACGAAACCGAACATCTACTTTGAATCCCGTGAACTCTTCTTCTAATTAATCTATGAGCATTAGACAAAGCGAAGTTGAATTGAATCATTCTTCCGAACAATGTTCAGAGCTCTTCTTCAAAACACTGGGGCTGCTCTTTTTAAACGGCCCCAGTGAAGAGAATGGTCAGCTCTTAACGGTAGGATTAGAGAATTGCCGGCAGTGCGGGCTGATTTCCGACGAAGAGTATGAGGCGCTTTCCGAGCAGCTCGACTCGCAGGCCCTCGGACGAGATTACGGATCTCTCTTTTGTCTCGGAGGTTCCAGTCTTTCGCTTTATGAAAGTGTCTGGTTAACGGGGCTCGCAATGCAAGAGCCGAGAGACGAACTAAGAGGAATTTTAAGAACCTACGGTTTAAAACCCAACTCGGATTCCAATGAACCTGAAGACCATCTCGGCTTTATCTATTACTGCGTCGGGATACTGCTGGAAAGGCGAAGGATCAAAGACGGAGGATTAAAAGAATCAGAGGATTTACGACTTCTTCATGAGACGGTTTCGCATTTAGAATGGACCCAACTTCTTGCCGATGCGATTTCGGATCGGCATGCGGGTAATTTCTATTCAAAAATCATTTCTATTGCAAATAGACTTGCTAAAAAAACGATCAATTAAAAAGATTAGGAGCAGGCATGGATTTCAAATTTTTATGTATCCCACTGCTCCTTTTTTCTTCTCAGCTTTATGCGGAGACCATTCATCTCGGCATTCTAAATACTTCCGGCAATGAAGCAGAAAACGTCCTATATGCCGAGACAGCGTCCGTTCTCAAAGAAAAATTGAAGCCGAAAGATGTAGAGATTTCGACTTACGATTTGCCGGGGTTAGAGAAAGCCATTGCCGAAGGAAAACTGGATTTCTTTATTTCCAACCCGGGCTTCTATGTTTCCACCCGCCAAAAGCTGGATACCACTGTCCTTGCCTCTCAAAGCAATCAATTTTTTGGGCGCCCTGACCGAGCTTTGGGTTCAGTTTTTGTTGTTCCTCAGCAGAACAGCCATATCTTTTCTCTTCGAGATTTAAAGGGAAACAGCGTCTGCGCTGTGGCACCCAATGCGTACGGCGGTTTATACATTGCATTAGGCTGTCTCTTATACACATCTGACGCTGCCGACGACTCCTT
>USHK01000253.1 GCA_900554375.1 uncultured Sutterella sp. | reverse complement strand
ACGAGATTCATGAGCGTCTCGTGGGCTCGGAGATGTGTATAAGAGACAGGAACCCTATTTGATATCAAAAGTCACCGATGCTTCAGGAAAAATTCTGATGCAATCGACTGCAGAAGCAGAAAAAGTCGCCGGTGTTGAAGCCCTTGATCCGCGTAATGCCTACATCATGCATCAGATGCTGCACGGCGTGGCCACCTCCGGTACAGCGGCGCGCGCAACCGCAGCTCTGAAGCGAACGGATATTGCCGGCAAGACAGGAACGAGTAACGATGCATTCGACGTTTGGTTTGTTGGATACGGGGGAGACCAATGTGCAGCAGTTTGGATGGGCTTTGACCAACCGCGAAGCTTAGGCCGCAGAGCTCAGGGTGCTGCTTTGGCTCTCCCTGTATGGATTGACTACATGAGAGAAGCCATCAAGGATGAACCCAATGTCATTCGCAAGGCACCTCCGGGAGTAACGGAGGAAGGCGGCAATCTTTACTACACCAACCGTAAAGATGCTATTCCGAATCTGGGACTTGACCAGCCTGCCACGGATGATCCCATTGGTGCTCTGATCCACGACAGCTCGGTAAGAGGTCAAATCTTCTAAGCTCTTCTGCTAACAAAACGAGGCTGAAGTTCTTCAAAGGAACTTCAGCCTTTACTTTTGTCTGTCCAACATTCAAAAAGAACGAAAGACTCAATTCTTATTGGAAAAGATCCGAAATATTCAGCCGTATGTATCTTTGCAATAGAGCACATCACCTGGTGCGGTTGGGAAGGCTTTGCAGCTATTTGCGTTAGGACGGCCGAGTTCAACAGGCTTAACTTGAAGTAAGCCAACTCTGAGGTAAAGTTTCCTCTTGTCGGATCATTCGCGCCAACAGACTTGAATTTAAGTTTTTGATAGACCTTCGTCATTGATGTTTTCGTAGCTCAAAGATCCAGGTAAAAACACAGAGGGGACCTTACGGTCCCCAAGTGTTTTGAACGATTAGATGGAAAGTTATTCGACGCGTTCGCCGTGAAGGCTTAAGTCCAGACCCATACGTTCTTCTTCTGCAGAAACTCGGATACCGATCATGACATCGACAAGCTTCAGAAGGACATAGGTGACAATAGAGGCGTAGATCAATGTGGCGATAACGCTTTCGGTCTGAATCCAAACCTGTTCAAGAACCGGCTTCATCGCTTCACCTGTGATCGCTTCGGAAGCAAATACTCCGGTTAAGATTGCGCCGACGATACCGCCGATCCCGTGTACGCCAAAGGCGTCAAGAGAGTCGTCATAGCCGAGCCAGTGCTTGAGTCGAGTAGCTCCGAAGTAGCAGACAAAGCCTCCGCACAAACCAATGAAAAGAGCGGGCGCCGGTTCTACGAAGCCAGAGGCCGGTGTAATTGCCACCAGTCCGGCAATCGCACCGGAAATGGCACCCAATACCGTAAAACGCTTATTCTCTACATATTCGCAAGCCATCCAAATCAGAGCTGCTGCCGCGGCGGCAATCTGGGAAACAACGATTGCCATCACAGCGCGGCCGTCTGCTGCTAAGCCGGAACCGCCGTTAAAGCCAAACCAACCGATCCACAGGAAACAGGCGCCGACCATCGCGAGAATAAGATTGTGCGGAGCCATTGCTTCTTTTCCGTAGCCGATACGTTTACCGAGCATCAGACAGGCAACTAAACCTGCAACACCGGCGTTGATGTGAACCACAGTACCGCCTGCGTAGTCCAAAGCCCCTGCGGCAGCAAGCCAGCCGTCCGGACCCCATACCCAGTGACAGATCGGGACGTAGCAGAAGAGGGACCAGAGCACCATGAAGAGGAAAAGTGCAGAAAACTTCATGCGTTCCGCAAAAGCGCCGCACATCAAAGCAGGCGTTAGGATGGCAAACGTCATCTGGAACATCATGAACAGCATTTCGGGAATAGAACCCTGCATCGTATTGATGCCGATACCGTGCAAAAAGACCTTATCGAAGCCGCCGATAAAAAAGTTGCCTTCCGTAAAAGCAAGAGAGTAACCGCAGACATACCAAACAATCGTAATCGAACAGCAGATCGCAAAGCTCTGCATGACCACCGACAATACGTTTTTCTTGCGAACCATCCCGGCGTAGAAAAGAGCGATGCCTGGAATTGTCATAAAAAGCACCAGCGTCGTGGCAACCATCATCCAAGACACATCTGCTGCGTTCATGGCACTTTCTTCCGCCGCCCAAGCGACGGGAGAAAGCAGGGCTAAAAGTAAAGCTGTGAGTCTCATAGCGCACCCTCCCCGGTTTCTCCTGTACGAATACGAACGACTTCCTCTAACGGCATCACAAAAATCTTGCCGTCTCCGATCTTTCCGGTGTTTGCCGCATTGCGGATCGTTTCCGTCGCAATATCAATCAAACCGTCCGGACAAGCGGCCATAATTTGAACTTTCGGGAGAAAATCCACGACGTATTCCGCACCGCGGTAAAGTTCTGTATGGCCTTTTTGACGACCAAAACCTTTAACTTCCGTTACCGTCATTCCGGTGATACCGATCTCGGTCAGTGCTTCTCTGACTTCGTCGAGCTTGAAGGGTTTAAAAACCGCAAATATGAGTTTCATAAGGGCTCCTGATTAGTTTGTTGTACGATCTCGTGGGATCTAACCATCACCATGCATAATTCGTGCCAACTCTGAAATCACTGATGCCCAAAGATTCTTTCTTTCAGAAAACAAAAACCTTTCCCAGGCACGCACTAATTTAGTGCACGATTAACCTCACCCCTTGCATGAGTTAGGGCTTTTGCCTGCGGTTTTTCCTCTTCACTTATGCTCCAACTTGGAGCATACTTAGAATACGGGCGCGGAGCCGCCGTATCCCACCGCACTTCCCTTCGGCTCTCGTCCTCTCCACCACGTCAAAAAAAGGAGACGCAAAATGAAAATTACCTGCCATATGATCATGTCCGTTGACGGTCGCCTGCTTCCGAAATACTGGAGCCCTCTCTACAACGCTTCCTCCAGTGTCACAGAGGTTTATGCTGTCTCTTATACACATCTCCGAGCCCACGAGACGCTCATGAATCTCG
>USHK01000252.1 GCA_900554375.1 uncultured Sutterella sp. | reverse complement strand
TGACCGCCGCAGATGGCACTCGCGCCGCCGACGAACGGCATTTTCTCTAAGATCAACGTCTTCAGTTTATGGTCGGTTGTTTCAATAGCGCAGCCTAATCCTGCTCCGCCGGCTCCCACAATGATGACGTCATATTCTCCGTCCCACTTTTGTGAAGGATTCTGAGTAAGAGCATGGGCAGCCGACGAAGAGATTGCAAAAGCCGAAACTGCACCGACCTTGAATAATGACCGTCTTTTCATAATTTTCTCCATAGAATTAGCGGGTTAGAAGTACATATTAGGAGGATATGGATTGCCCGAATAGATCGTTTTTTATTTTTCGGATTGTTAAAATTACAATCTAAGGAGTAAAAGATATGAGCGTCGCCGTACAAGAAAACCTCACCGCCTGGAAACTTTTCCGTGAACTCGTTCATTTCGGAGAGATCACGACAGCCGCTAACGCATTGGATATAGATGCCGGCAACGCCTCGAGACTTCTCACGGCATTGGAGCGAGATCTCGGCTTTGCGGTGTTCGACCGCACAAAAAGACCATTTGTCCTGACTCGCGAAGGCAAGCAGCTTATCACCAACGTTGAAACGCTTTTAGAAGGCGAGAGAAACCTGAAGAACTTATACCGTCGTGTCCAGAAAGGTGAAAACGTCATTCGTATCCGCTTAGGCATCTGCACGGATTCCAACCCAGGTTTTCTTTTTTCCTTAATCGAAGAATATGCACAGATTGATCCGACATTAGAAATTTGTCTCATCGATCGATTAGGTTTAGAAGACGTTCATAACGGAGCTGTTCATCTTGCCTACCTCCCTTACCTTGCCAAGAGGCAGAACATTCTTTGTGTTCCGGTAACGACGGTTTTCATGGTTTCCGTCACTTCTCCACGCTACTTGGAACGTTTCGGAATTCCAAAGACACCTCAAGACCTCAAAGATCACATAACTCTTCAGAGAAACGATCCCGGCTATCCGGTAACAACAGGCCTTTGGAAACATAACTACTACCAAGCCATAGAGCCGAAAAAGGTTTGGTACTTGGACAATCACATCGCACTGCGAGCTGCAATAGAAGGCAAAGGAATCGCTCTGGATCTTCCTTTCTCTTTGACGGAAGGCGCAATCAAAAACGGATCACTGGTTCCAACTCTGAACGGCTGGCACCGCCAATGCTGGCACTACAGCCTCGTGTGCAAATACGAAACACTGCACAAATACTCCAATCTTGGGAACTTCATGGAATGGTTCGCTTTGCGTCTGCAAAATTTTGAGAATCTTCAATGGCGCAGCGGTTATAAGCTCTGTCACGAGGACTTTCCGATTTTTACGCCGGACGGTACCGTCGAGGAAACACTTTGACTTTGTCCGAAACGGCCCCTCCAAGGCCCGATAACTGCTTTCCATCTTTAGACTCTTTCTCAGCACACAAAGGGAGGTTGCCGTGGAAAAAACAGAACGCGACAAATTAATCGACGAGCTGACGCTGGCTCTTCTTTATCTGACTTCCTTTACCGAAGAAGACAAGCCAGAAGTTCGTATCTCTTGGAAAAGCCATGACTGGTCCGCAATGGATCGATTAGTTGACGACGGATTCATCGAAAAACCAAAATGCATGCGAAAGCATTCTCGTGTCCTCACCAACGAAGGCATTGAAAAAGCCAAGGAAGTCTTAGACCGCATCGGTCCCTCCCTTGGCTTCAATAAAAAGACTGATTGGATTAATTCCGCAGAATCTTCGGCTGCGGAAACAAATCCGGCTAAACCAAAGCAACCTCCGGCTCAAGCTTGACGCCGAAGCAGTTCTTAACACGCAAGCGAACGTCCTGTGCCATAGCGTAAATATCCTCGCCGGTTGCCTGGCCGTAGTTGACGAGAACTAACGGCTGCTTTTCCCAAACGCCTACATCTCCCATTCGATATCCGCGAAGGCCGGCATTATCAATCAGCCACGCTGCAGAAAGTTTAAAGCGGCCGCCGGCTAAAGGATAAGAAACTAAGGACGGATTCGTACGAAGCAGACTTGTAAATGTCTCTCTGTCAACCACGGGATTCTTGAAGAAACTTCCGGCGTTGCCGAACTTCACAGGCGACGGCAGTTTTCTGCGGCGCAAAGAAATGACGCAGGAATAAACATCCTGAGGAGACAATTCCGGGAAACTGTTGATTTCAATCTCTTCGGCAAGCGCCTTATAAGAAGTATTCGGAACCCATTTTTTAGGGAGTCTGAAGCTCACTCCCGTAATGACCAGGTGTCTATTTTCCGGTTTCTTAAACGTTGAATGTCGATAACCGAAATCGCATTCTTCGTTCGTGAGCGAACCCTGCTTCCCCGTGTTCATATCAAAATATTCAACGGATTCAATAAACTCAGCCGCCTCTAAACCGTACGCACCGATATTTTGAATCGGGGCGGCGCCTACCGTCCCGGGAATATAGGCTAAGTTTTCCAGACCCGGCATTCCTGCGTCGAGCATCTTACGGACAAAGCTATGCCAGACCTCCCCAGCGCCAGCTCGGACGAAATAATTGTCATCGTCTTCTTTGAATTTCTCAAAACCGAGGATCATCATCCGAAGCAGCAGACCCGAATAATCTTCTCTAAACAATACATTCGAGCCGCCTCCGATCACCATAAAATCCTGAGGCTGCTGTTGAAGATATTCTCGAACCTGCTTTAAATCCTCAACTGAACGGATCTCGGCAAAGTTTTTCGCTTTGGCATCAACACCGAAGGTATTGAGCTTCTTTATATGTTCGTCAGTCTTGAGCTCCATAGAAAGGCTCCAAAGTTAAGCTTTCGTAGTATGTAGACGGTCTTCAATCTTATTCAAAATCGATTCTTCATCCATACCGCACTCTTGGTAAAGATGTAAGTTATCTCCCTGCTGAATAAAGCGATCAGGTATCCCAATTTGCAAGACATCAGCCGGAATTCCTCTGGCGGATAAAACTTCAAGGCAGGCGTCGCCCGCCCCACCGATGATGACATTTTCCTCCAGAGTTACTAAAAGATCATTATTTCTGTCTCTTATACACATCTCCGAGCCCACGAGACGCTCATGAATCTC
>USHK01000251.1 GCA_900554375.1 uncultured Sutterella sp. | reverse complement strand
GTCGGCAGCGTCAGATGTGTATAAGAGACAGCACCAGAATGCCGCCTCAATAAAAATATTTTTCGTATCAAGCGTCACGGCGGCATGATCTCCGCCCATAATGCCGGCAATCGCTTCAATACCGTTGTTGTCGCTGATCACGCCAAAGTACGGGTCAATATCAACAGTCTGACCATTCAGCAGCTCAGCCTTCTCCCCTTCTTTGCCCCAGCGGACGGTCAGAGGACCGTCGAGCTTATCCAGGTCAAAAATATGAGTCGGACGTCCGAGTTCCAGCATGACGTAATTGGAGATATCCACAAGTGCGGAAATCGAACGCTGTCCGGAGCGTTCCAAACGATCCTTCATCCATTGAGGCGTCGGAGCTTTTGCATTCACACCACAAACCACACGACCGGCAAAACGGCCGCAGAGGTCCGGCGCTTCATTGCGAACTTCATGCACGCAATCGCAGGTAGTCTGCACGGGAGAGAAGTCAGGGAAAGACAATTCAGCACCGGTCAGCGCTCTCAAGTCACGACCCACGCCGATAACGCTTAGAGCGTCCCCGCGGTTCGGGGTTGCTTTAACTTCGATTTTCTTGTCATCCAAACGTTCATAAACGCGGATGTCCTCCCCGACGGGTGCATTTTCCGGAAGAATCCACAAACCGGAATGGTCTTCGCTGATGCCCAGCTCTCTGCTTGAGCAGAGCATGCCGTTGCTTTCAACTCCGCGAAGTTTAGCTTTTTTGATTTTGAAATCGCCGGGAAGTACGGCACCGATCGTGGCACAGGGAACTTTGACGCCGGCCTTGACGTTAGGGGCACCGCAGACGATTTGGACGGGCTCGTCTTTGCCGATATCCACCGTGCAGACATGCAGTTTGTCAGCATTCGGATGGTTTTCACAGGTCAGTACCTGAGCAACAACAACACCGGTGAAAGCCGGGGCAATCGGTTCAGCGCCTTCAATTTCCAGGCCGCCCATAGTCAGTGTTTCGCACAGCTCTTCGCTGCTGAGGGCAGGATTGATGTAATGGCGCAGCCACTCTTCTGAAAATAACATTTTTATCCTTTCGCCGATTAGTTGAACTGTTTGAGGAAACGGAGGTCGCCTTCGAAGAAAAGACGAAGGTCATCGATTCCGTAGCGGAGCATGGTCAGCCTTTCAAGACCGGAGCCGAAAGCAAAACCGATATAACGTTCCGGATCCAAACCGAAGTTTCTAACAACATTCGGATGGACCTCGCCAGAACCGCTGATTTCCAGCCATTTGCCTTTTCTCGGACCGCTGGTGAACATCATGTCAACTTCAGCACTCGGTTCGGTGAACGGGAAATAACTCGGGCGAAAACGAACAATCAGGTCTTCCGTCTCGAAGAAGCGCTTAAGGAAGTCAACGTAAACGCCTTTCAAGTCGGCAAAGCTGATATTTTCATCGATCCAGAGACCTTCAACCTGGTGGAACATCGGCGAGTGCGTTGCGTCAGAGTCCACGCGATAGGTTCTTCCCGGAGCAATCACCTTGATAGGCGGCTTGTGCTGACGGGCGTAACGGACCTGCATCGGAGAAGTATGCGGTCTTAAAGGAAGCTGCTTGCCGGTTTCATCCTTCATGTCCACGTAGAAAGTATCCTGCATACTGCGGGCCGGATGATTCGGCGGATTATTCAGGGCTGTAAAGGTGTACCAGTCGTTTTCTACTTCAGGGCCGTCGGCAACATCAAAACCGATAGTTTTAAAGATTTCTTCGACGCGCATCCAAGTTCTCATCACCGGATGAATACCGCCGTTTCCAAACGTACGGCCTGGAAGCGTGATATCGACAGACTCGGAGGTTAATTTGCGGTTGAGTTCTTCTCGTGCCAATGCTTCGCGGCGATTATTCAGCAATGTTTCGACTTCGCGCTTGGCCTTATTGATTTCCGCACCGCGAGCGCGTTTTTCTTCGATGGACAGTTTAGCCATCCCCTTCAGCAATGCTGTCAAAGAACCGTTCTTGCCTAGATAGACTGCTTTAGCGTCTTCAAGGGCTGCCGGCGTAGCGGCCTGATCAAAAGCCTCTTTGGCAGATTGAATGATTAGACTGAGATCTTCCATATTGGGTCAGTTGGATTTTTAGTAACCTGAAAAAACAAAAGCCTGGTATATCAAACCAGGCTTTTGTAGGTATTTTAGCAGTTTCAAAGCACCGAAATCGCCTTGAAACCTGCGTGTCTGAAGCTAATTAAGCAAGGCTAGCCTTAGCTTTAGCAACAACAGCGGCGAAACCTTCTTTATCGAAGATAGCCATGTTGGACAGAACTTTACGGTCGAGTTCAATACCGGCTTTCTTCAAGCCGTTCATGAACTGGCTGTAGTTCATGCCGTTGGCACGAGCACCGGCGTTGATACGGGCAATCCACAGACGGCGGAATACGCGTTTCTTGTTGCGGCGATCGCGGTATGCGTACTGACCGGCACGCATAACTGCCTGCTTAGCGACACGATAAACATTATTGCGGCGAAGGGTAAAGCCCTTGGACAACGCAAAAACTTTCTTATGACGGGCACGAGCCGTTACACCACGTTTTACTCGAGGCATCTTATTCTCTCCTTTCTATTAAGCGTAAGGCAGCATCGCGCGGATTTCTTTTTTATCCGACTCGCTGATGGTCAACATGCCGCGCAGGTGACGTTTGTTCTTTGTCGTGCGCTTGGTGAGGATATGACGCTTGGTAGCGTGTGCACGCTTGATAGAGCCGCCGGAGCGAACTTTAAAACGCTTGCTCGCAGCCTTCTTAGTTTTCATCTTGGGCATTTTGCCTAAGTTCCTTTTATTAGATGATTGCAGGCGCCCTCAGACTCTGAGGATCTTGTTCAGCCTGGTTTCACTTATTTTCTGCCCGAAAGCAGGGTCGTAATAATACTCCAAAACAAATCATTAATTTGTAAGAATATTATTTCTTTTTCTTAGGGGCCAGAACCATAATCATCTGGCGTCCTTCAAGCTTAGGAAAGGATTCAACCTGTGCAATATCAGCCAAATCTTCCTTCACTTTATTCAGGAGATCAGTACCAAATTCCTGGTGGGCCATTTCACGGCCTCT
>USHK01000250.1 GCA_900554375.1 uncultured Sutterella sp. | reverse complement strand
TCTACACGTAAGGAGTCGTCGGCAGCGTCAGATGTGTATAAGAGACAGTCCTTGAGCAGGCTCAGCTGATGGAAGGCGAACAGTTGAAAGATCCGGCCGGATTTATCAACCGTATGAACACAATGCTGATGGATACTATCGGTAAGAAGTCCGTAAACTAAGACTCAAAGTTAAGAAGGGAAACAATAAGCACAGCTTCAATTCGTTGGGGCTGTGCTTTATTTTTGGTTTCAGCGTTAGACTTTCACAAATTCAAAAGGTTATAAGGGAATGGCAAAAACTAAGAGAACACCGGTGGATTTCTCCGAACTCGGAGGCTTCCGCTATCTTCATTTCGGATCCGAGTGGATACAAGGCGGTATGAGGATCAATCGTCCTTACAGTTTGGCCTTGGAATACCAGCAGTACATGATGGCGCTTCTTTTCTTCCGACCCGAACCTCAAGATATTCTCCAGCTGGGACTTGGCGCCGGAGGACTGGCTAAATACACATGGAAGTATTTTCCTGAAGCCAGCACGAAGGTGGTCGAGATTTCTGAAGATGTTTACATGGCTTCAAGGATGTGGTTCAAGATGCCTGACGATGATGACCATCTCGAAGTCGTTTTCGAAGACTGCAAGAAGTACCTTGCCGGAGCGGCGAACACGGCGGATTGGCTTTTGGTAGATATTTACGACGCCGAAGCCTGGGGTCCTGTCTATGACGATGTTCCGTTCTATCGGCTTTGTAAGAAGGCCTTGAGGGACGGAGGCATTTCTTCGTACAACGTGTTCGGCGGAGAAGACTTCACCAACAGTCTCGACAATATCTCTAAGGCTTTTGACGGGCGAGTGCTGGTTATGCCTGATGTAGCAGAAGGCAACCGGATTATTCTTGCCAAGAAGGGTCCTAAAGAAACTTACTCTGTCGAGCTCCTCGATCAGAGGGCGGCAGAACTTCAGACTTCAAGACACCTTCCGGCTAAAAAAATTTGGAAAAAGCTAAAACAGGAAAACAACCTTAAAGGCGAATTCCAGTTCTAGTCTTCAATGGGAAGGAGACGTTTCTTGGGCTTCTTTGGTTCGGGAGGCTCAAGATTCTTTTCTTTGTATTCGCAGTACTGCTCTATGGGACAACTCCAACATTCAGGTTTTCTGGCTTTGCAGATATAACGGCCAAGCAGAATGAACCAGTGATGAGCATCGGCGCGATAGGGGAGCGGAGTGTACCGCTCCATTTTTTTCTGAACGATCTCAGGTGTTTTGCCCTTTGCATAGCCCGTTCGGTTAGCCACGCGGAAAACGTGTGTGTCAACGGCAATCTTCGGCTTTTCAAAAGCAACGTTCATGACCACGCTGGCCGTTTTTTGTCCTACGCCGGGGAGTTTGATCAGAGAGTCAAAGTCAGTGGGTACCTGGCCGTTGTGATGCTCAATCAAATCCTCGCAGAGCTTCATCACGTTCTTCGTCTTACTTCTGTAAAGACCGATGTGTTTGATAATGTCCGTAAATTTCTCCGGACCTAAGTCCAGAACTGCCTGTGGGGTATTGGCCAGAGGAAAGAGCACTCGAGTAGCCTCATTGACGCTTTTATCCGTTGCCTGAGCCGACAATACAACTGCGATGAGCAGTTCAAAGTTAGAACCGTACTCGAGCTCTGTTTTCGGCGTGGGATTATCCGCTTGCAGGGCTTTAAGAATTTCGAGGCGCTTTTCCTGATTCATTTAAAATTTTCCGTCGAATAAGATTTGCCACGAAGTCACGCTTGTCAGCAGTTAAACTCTTGGCATTGAGGAGATTTTCTTCCTCCTGGCGGATCTTGGCGCGTCTTTGATTTCGTTTCAGGTAATTCTCCTTAGATTGACGAGCGAGATCATCTGTCCATTCGCGGTTAATACGTACCATGGAGATGCAGTCCACGGGGCAGGCGAGCTGACAGAGGCAGCAGCCGTTGCAGCGATCGGCATCAACGCAGTGCATGTGTTTCGGAGAACCAATGATAGCGTCCGTCGGACAGGCATCCGAGCAGAGACGGCAGCCGATGCACTTATTCGGATCAATTTCAGCAATCTCCGGAGGAACGTGTTCGCCGCATTCCTCATTCAACGGAAGCTCCTCTCTTCCTAAAAGGACAGAGAGGCGGGAAATGACTTGCGGTCCTCCCGCCGGACAGCGGTTATGCTTTTCTCCGACGGCGATGGCCTTGGCGTAGTCAGCGCAGTCGTGATAACCGCATTGCCTGCACTGAGTCTGCGGGAGGATTTCTTCAATCTTAGAAATTTCAATCATTGCTGCCACAGGTTCTCTGCGATGAGGTTGCCGGGTTCGCCGCGTCTCGGTGCTCTGAAGCCCATGGGCTTAAGCAGCGAGCGGACTTCTTTGATCATGGCAGGATTGCCGCAGAGAAGAACGCTTGAGAGTGAACTGTCGAACTTAACCCCGGCCGTTTCAGCCAAATCTCCGGAGCTGATCAACTCCGGAATTCTTCTGGACAAGAACTGTGTCGCTTCACGTGTAACCACGGGAATATAGACGAGGTTTCTTCCGCGGCCGCCGCCGAGTGAAGAGTCATCTTTAATTTTTTGAATCAGTTGAGTGTAAGCAAGGTCTTCTGCCAAACGTACGGAATGGACAAGAACGATCGTGGGCCATTTTCCCCACACGGATTCTTGACGAAGAATGCTGAGGAACGGAGCCAAACCTGTTCCTGTGCTAAGACACCAAAGATTTTGTGAAGCGGGAAGTCTGTCGGGCAACAAAGAACCCCAAAGATCGGTTTCGAGCCAAAGCTCCGAGCCGGCTTCTAAAGCACAAAGGCGAGGGGAGACTAAACCCTGAGGTACTTCGACGATAAAGAATTCAAGGAACGGGTCAGAGGGAACGGAAGTCAAGGAATAGGCCCTAGCCGCGTATTCGGTTCTGCCGTTTTCTTCAATATCAAGTCCCAAACGAACAAATTGTCCGGGCGTGAAATTGAAGCCGTCAGGTTTGGTTATTCTTAAAGAGACCAAACCTTTTCTCCAAACCTGCTTTTGCAGCAGACGAACTTTGGTGCGATTTTCGGACACGCTTAGAGTTCCTTCTTGAGGTACTGACGC
>USHK01000249.1 GCA_900554375.1 uncultured Sutterella sp. | reverse complement strand
GTCGGCAGCGTCAGATGTGTATAAGAGACAGCTACAACTCTGGAAAGTGCACCCGGCTCGTTTTCCAACAGAATAGAAAGAACATGTCGATTCATCAGATTTTCTCCGAGCCTAAAATCATCTCAGTTAATCCGCGGCCTGCTTTAACCATCGGCCAAACGTTTTCTGTCGGATCAACATGGAAATCAATAAAAACCAGCTTGTCTTTGTATTTACCGAAGGCGTCTTTCAGTGCTTTTTCAACGTCCTCCGGGCGATCGACCACCATTCCGACATGACCGTAAGCTTCAGCCAAGGCCTTAAAGTCAGGTGTGACCTCCATATGAGAGTGTGAATAGCGGCGGTCATATTCAAGTTCCTGCCACTGACGAACCATACCAAGATAATTGTTGTTGAGCAAAATAATCTTGGGGGCAATACCTAATTGTTTCGCGGTTGCCAATTCCTGGATATTCATTTGGATGGAACCGTCACCCGTGACGCACACCACCCGTTTATCGGGATGAGCGACACAGGCGCCGATCGCATACGGAAGACCGACACCCATCGTGCCCAATCCGCCGGAAGTCAGCCAATGACGGGGTTTTCGGAATTTAAGGAATTGGGCGCACCACATCTGATGCTGACCGACATCGGTCGCCACGATCATGTCGTCGCCGCCAATCTCCTGCAGCTTCTGAAGAACATATTGCGGCTTAATGACAGTGGAACTGTTTTCATAGTGGAGGCAGTCTTTCTCACGCCATCCGTTAATTCTGTTCTGCCAAGCAGCAAGCTTTTCCGGGTCGGGACGCTTGTCGGTCGTTTCCAGAAGATTAAGCATATCGGCTATCACTTCTTTCACATCTCCGACAATCGGAATATCCACTTTCACGCGTTTGGAAATTGTGGATGGGTCGATATCAATATGAATAATCTTGCGTCCGGCCTGTGCGAAATTAGAAGGCAAACCGACGACGCGGTCATCGAATCGGGATCCGATAGCAATTAAAACGTCGCAGTTCTGCATGGCCATGTTAGCTTCATAGGTTCCATGCATGCCAACCATGCCTAAGAATTTCTTGTCGTCGGACGGCATAGCGCCCAATCCCATCAACGTGGAATTAACCGGAACACCGAGCTCGAAGGCAAGACGCTGAAGTAGTTCGCTGGCATTAGCCGAAACAATTCCTCCGCCGATGTGAATCAGAGGCCGCTCTGCTGCAAGGATTAACTGGAGTGCTTTTTTGATCTGGCCGAGATGTCCTTTGGACAGCGGCTTATAAGAGCGCATTTCCATCGTTTCAGGATATTCGTACTCGCAGACCGCTGCGGAGACATCTTTCGGAATGTCGATTAAAACGGGACCAGGGCGCCCTGTTTTAGCAATATAAAAAGCTTTCTTGATGGTTTTGGCTAAGTCTTTAACATCCTTAACCAAGAAATTGTGTTTTACGCAAGGACGGGAGATGCCGACGATATCCACTTCCTGAAAAGCGTCCTGGCCAATGGCTCCCGTATTGACCTGACCTGTAAAAATGACCATCGGAATGCTGTCAGCATAGGCCGTCGCGATTCCTGTCACCGCGTTGGTCGCTCCCGGGCCGCTCGTTACTAAAGCAACGCCTACCTTGTTGGAGGCTCGTGAGTAAGCATCGGCTGCATGCGCAGCACCCTGCTCGTGACGAACAAGGATGTGTTTGAATTTATCCTGCTTATAGATCGCGTCAAAGATATTTAATACGCTGCCGCCGGGATATCCGAAGACATATTCAACGCCTTCTTCGGCAAGTGCGCGTACGAGTATCTCTGACCCGTTCAGACGTTCTGCGGGTTTAGACCCTTCTTGAGATTTCATTAGGAAATATCCTTTCAAAGTCCACGGGAAATTGATTGGAGGCGAACACTCTGCTTGTGACGGAGGTCCGCATGTTCTAGTACCGATGCCGGTCCATTCTTGCGGAATGGTTGAGCTCGGTTTTTTATTCTTCTTTTAGAAGATTCTTCCAATATAGCGCAATAAACGCATGAACGATAAATCTCAGAAAGAAATTACTTCTTCTCGATTTCTCGATGAATTATTCGATTAATTTCTGTTGGCGTGACAGGTTTTTGAACGATGAGCGGAAGCTCCATCAGGTTGACGGCAGAGTCTGCAAAGTCCAGCCCCTCAGTCTCTTCTTCGTACTGAGCCATAATGGCATCTCGCGACGTCGCCGTACTGATAATGGCCGGGATCTTACGGCCAAGCACACTGCGAATCCGAAAGATGGACTGCAAGCCTGTCAGACGGCCGGGACCTAAGTTGAAATCAGAAAAGATAATATCGACCGGTGCTTCTTCAATTAATTGTGCGGCGAGTTCAGCATCAAAATACTCTGCCCTCCTCACTTTAGCTCCCCAGCCTTCCAAAAGGGTAGCCAGACTTTCTCGGATCAGGGGATCATCCTCAATCAAAAGAACATTGAAATTTTCCAGGGAAAAAATCCGATTCGTCTGCACGGGAGGCTTTACCTCTGTCGTGTCCACCGAAGTTTCTATTGCCATTTCCAGACGGAAGATTGAGCCCTTACCGACTTTTGAAATGAGTTTGAGTTCGATATTCAAAAGCTTGCAGATTTTATCGACAATAGAGAGCCCTAGGCCAAATCCCTCTCTGGACTTGTGGCCTGCACCGCCGCGGTAATAGGCTTGGAAGAGTTTTGCCTGGTCTTCTTTGGTAATTCCGCAGCCAGAGTCAGAGACCGTTACAACGAGCGTATTCTTTTTGGTTTTCTTAGCCCTAAGAAGAACACCGCCGTGCTCGGTGTAGCGCACTGCATTCCCGATGAGATTTCTAAGAACGCGTTCAAACAACAGCGCATCCGTAACAATCATCAGGGGTTCGGCTTTCACTTCAAAGGTCAAACCTTTCTGCTGAGCCATAGGTATAAATTCGTTCGCAAGCTCCGAGAACATCGAGCGGACAGATATTTCTGTCGGACGAATTTTCATCGTCTTGGAGTCAAGCTTCGAAATAATCAGGATCTGGTCAACGAGCGTAGCAACAGTATTACAAGCTTTAGATAAGTTATCGATTAATGGCTTAGCCTGCTGATC
>USHK01000248.1 GCA_900554375.1 uncultured Sutterella sp. | reverse complement strand
GAGATTCATGAGCGTCTCGTGGGCTCGGAGATGTGTATAAGAGACAGGCATGAAGGCAGGGGTCTCCGCGCCTAAATTTGATGATGCAGGAAATATTAATTAACAATGCTGTCCACGAGACCCGAGTTGCTGTCTTAGAAGACGGTGTTTTACAGGAACTCCGCATCGAAAGGAATGCGGATGTTTCTTTGATTGGCAATATATATTTAGGAGTCGTCGGAAAAGTACTTCCCGGAATGCAGTCAGCCTTCGTGGAAATCGGACTTCCTCGAGCCGCTTTTCTCCACGTCAGTGACATGCGCCAGGCTCATCAGGAAAACGGCGGAACGCTTCCGATCGAAAGACTGCTTCACGACGGACAAGTCGTTCTCGTCCAAGTTGCTAAGGATCCGATCGGGACTAAAGGAGCTCGATTAACAACAGAAATCAGCTTGGCCGGAAGGCTTCTGGTCTACCTGCCGTACACATCTCACATTGGCGTCAGCCAAAAAATTGAGGATGAAGCCGAACGTGAACGCCTAAAAGAAGCAGTAGCGAAGCTGACAGAGGAACAGGGGATTCCGAAAGGAGGTTTTATCGTTCGTACGAGCGGGGAAGACGCAAAGCCCGAAGACTTCGTCAACGACATGAAGTATCTGGAAAAACTCTGGCTGGACATCGAGGCCAAAACCCATATTGCCGGCGCTCCCTGTCTGCTGTATTCCGATGTCTCTATCTCTCAGCGAGTTCTCAGAGACATCGTGACCGAGCAAACCGGAAAAATCATTGTAGACAATCAGGAAGTTTTTGAAGAACTTCAGCGATTTGGTAAGAAATTCGTACCGGAAGCCGTTCAGCTGCTGGATTTATACAACAGCGATCGTCCCCTTTTTGATCAATACAATCTGGAAAAAGAAATCGAAGCCTCGCTCAGCCGCCGCGTAGATTTGAAGTCCGGAGGATACTTGATCATCGATCAAACAGAAGCTATGACGACCATTGACGTTAACACCGGTGCCTTTGTCGGCAGACGAGATTTCTCCGATACGATTTACAAAACAAATCTTGAAGCTTCGCAAGCGATTGCGCGCCAGCTTAGACTTCGAAACCTCGGCGGAATCATCATCGTTGACTTTATCGATATGGATTCCAAGGAACACGAGCAGGGTGTTCTGTCCGAACTCAAAAAAGCGGTCGCGAAGGACCGCAACCGTATTTCTATTTCGGAATTCACTTCCTTGGGCTTGGTGCAGATTACTCGCAAACGGACACGGGAATCTTTAGCCCATACCCTTTGCGAAACCTGTCCGACTTGCGGCGGAAGGGGCGAAATCAAAACAGCGAGAACCGTCGGCTACGAAATTCTGCGAGAAGTCGTCCGAGAATATCACCAATTTAAGGATGCTAAGGAGTTTCGAATCCTGGCCTCGCAATCCGTGATCGACTTATTCTTGGACGAAGAAAGTGAAGCGCTTGCTCTTGTCGGAGACTCGATCCAGAAACCGATTACGTTATCGGTTGAGACAGAATACAGTCAAGAACAATACGACGTGTTGGTGCTGTGATGGCAAAACCTTACGAAATGTATGTGTTTGATTGGGACGGGACGTTAATGGATACGACCCGACTCATCATGCAGGGGTACCAGCATGCCTCTAAAGCGCTTGGCTATCCGGTGCCGTCAGACGAGCTTGTCCTTTCAACCATCGGCTTAAACCGTTCAGATTCCATCGCGTTATGCTGCTGCGACTGTCCGAAAGGACGTTACTCCGAATTTATACAAGCCTATATGGATTGGTATGCCAAAAAGGAAGCTCAGCTGGAACTTGTACCGGGTTTCCAAAAGCTTCTCGAAAACATGTACAAAGACGGCAAACGTTTGGCAATTGCAACCGGGAAAAGCCGAGAAGGGATGAAGAGGGTCTTTAACGCCACCGGAATAGAGCATTTATTTGAGTGCGTTCAAACTGCAGATACTAATTTCTCCAAACCGAATCCAGGAATGCTTCTCTCCATTGCTGATGAATCCGGCCTTGAGACCAAAGACATGGTGATGGTCGGAGATGCAGTACTGGATATGCAAATGGCCTCCAATGCGGGATCGGACTCCGTTGCCGTGAGTTACGGTGCCAGCCCAAAAGAACGCCTACTTGAAACCGCATCTCTCGGAGTAGCGGACAACGTCCCGGAACTCGCAGCCATTCTTGGGTTAGAAAAGTACCTCTCTTAGCAAACGACTCTAAATGGGGCGCATTGAACTCTCGGAATAAGAGTTTTCCCTTATAGTCTCCTTATTGACAGATCGGAGGTGTCTCCGATCCATAACTTAAAAGGTGAAAGAAATGGGAAAAGCTGAATGGAGCGTGACTGTATCTGATGAGCTGAATGATGCCGTAATGGCCTATCTGGCTAAAAGCGGGCAGGGTGTTGAAGGCTTGTCCAACTTGGTAGAAAATGCCGTCGGCAAGTTCGTTCAGGATCCGCGTGCTTTAGATAAAGAAAGTGACGTTACTGAAGGTGAACTCAATGATCTCATCAACGTTGCAGTTCAGCGCACTAAGGAAAAGTATTCCAGCCTGACTGAAGGCGAACTTCGGGAAATCATTCACGACGCCGTACAAAAGACCAAAGAAAAATATTCCGGCATCACAGCCGGTCAGTTCAACGACATGGTAAACAGCGGTATCGATGCCCTGAAGAAGACACTGTCTAAGTAATTAAGGTACCGGCACCGATAGGAAGGTGCCGGGTTGGCTGAGGTCCTCTCAGATAGGGAGGAATAAGGTGCAGCGTCCTTGCAAAACTTGCCTGATCGCGAGATCGGCAAGTTTTTTTTGCTCCAAATTGTTCCGGCTAGAGCTCGCGGCATGCCTCGTTTAGACAGTACCGCTGCATTATCAGAGCTGCTCGACCTTTATGCCGGCCTTTTTTAGAAACTGAATGCCCGCATCATCGCGATACTGTTCGTGATAGTAAACTTCATTGATTCCACACTTCTGAATGAGAAGGGAGCAGTGGATACAAGGGGAGTGTGTGATAAAAATTTTGGCGCCGTTGGAGCTGTAGCCGTTCTGGGCAAGCTTTGCAATCGCATTTAATTCTGCGTGCTGAACCTCCGGGCG
>USHK01000247.1 GCA_900554375.1 uncultured Sutterella sp. | reverse complement strand
GTCGGCAGCGTCAGATGTGTATAAGAGACAGCTTTTAAAGTGGCTACCATAGAATACAGTCTATGGAAATTAAGCAAACACAAAAATTTCACAAGTGGTTTTCAAAACTTGACAACGTCACTTCCGCTATAGTTTTTGCCAGGTTGCTCGTTGTCAGCATGGGCTCGCTCGGGCTGTGGAGAAGCGTGGGTAAAGGCGTTTCTGAGTTAAAGATAGACCACGGTCCAGGATATCGAGTTTACTTCACCTTCAGAGGTGAAGAACTGATTTTGCTTCTAGTTGGAGGCGACAAACGACACCAAAACGAAGATATTAAGAAAGCTCAAGAAATGGCTCAGTGTCCGATCGAAGACTGTGAAAACTTTTTTGAAGGCAATAACGATGAAAACGCTAAAAGTAAAAAAAATGGATGTTGATGACTTCATCCGAGACGATAAATCCGCAGCTGTTTTTCTGAATGAAATGATTAAGCTCGATAGCGGAGACGGCTCTATGGTTCGCCTTGCTATCGGAAATATCATCAAATGTCATAATGTTTCTGAAATAGCTAAAACAGCCTGTGTTTCGAGAGCCAGCCTCTACAGTGCCTTTAATAAAGACGGAAACCCGTCTTTTGATATGGTCCAAAAAGTTTTGGCTGCTATGGGGTTAGGAATTCGGTTTGTGCCGTTGGAAAATTCTTAAACAAAGGAACTTAATTTAACGAATTCTGCGGAATTCGTTAAATGATTCAAAGTTCAAAGTCGCACTCGTGAGATGCCGAAAGCAGTTCATCCAAATTTGAAGGGGGATTGCCGTTGTCGAGCATCCTTGCAAAAACTCTATAGGCATCGTTTTTTGATTCGTAGGCCCTTAATGTTGAATCGCCGTTCACCCAACCGATTACAACGATTTTGGCTGAAGTCTGATAGCGAAAAAATAACCTGTACTGCTGGAAAAACTTCGCCCTGTGCTAATTTAGATATCGATCTCCCAAAGTCTTTCCCTGCCTGAAAATCGGCTGCGTCGGGTCTTTCGATAACGTGATGATTATTTGCCTTATGGCTGAATGAATTTTTGTACTTTTTTTTGATAACTGTTGGGGTATTTTTTTCAAAAGCTCGACTTTATCAGGTTAGAGAAGGAAGTTGCTTCTCAAAGGCCAGGTGAAAATATCCTCCAAGAAAACTTTTCATTCATCATCCTCTGCATCCAAAGGAGCCTCAAGATCAATCTTAATGTCTTCTACGAGAGAAGAAATTTTCACAAACTTCTCAACTGTCATAGGAAGTAAGTTCTGAGGAGAATTTTCTATGTCCTTGGCAAGAAAACCTAAAAAGTTATTCAAGACGGGATCATCTTCACAATTAGTTAACTTGCTGATTACAACCTTACCGTCTGAATCAAGAGAATAAACAAGTGTGTCCTTCTTGCTTAGATTCAGAACATTCCTCACGACTTTGGGTATCGTTGTCTGGTATCTGTCATTTAAAGTGGATTGTGCGGAAATCAGATTCGACATAAGAACTCCTTTTTGTATTTGTCGTAATGCGATTGCATTGCCTTGTCAGTTTGCATTTGATCCGACCCCATTCCTCATTGTCGATTATTGGTTTTCCGGAGAACAGATTTTTTGCAGTTCCGTATACCAAAGTAATTGGCGCTAATCACAAGTCTTCAATTCTGACTCTAATAGAACCCAGTTCTTTCAAGCGCTGACGGGCTTTTTGAATAAGTTGTTCATCTTCGTCGTCGATGAAGACTTTGTTTGACGAAGGATTCTGAGTATTCTTTGCCTTCTCTTCTTCTAGTATCTGTTTTTCAAAATCCTTACTATTCCTGGAAATTTGAGACGAATCCTGACACCAAACAGGAACGTACCTCTTTGTCTTATTGGAAGAATGCTTATCAAAGGGTTTCACGAGACCTCCTTCTGCTGCTTGTCTGAACAACTTACTAGCGGTAGAAGATTTCGACTCAGGCAAATTCAGCCTCTGTCTGAGAGACGCATTATTCGCCGGCTCGTTGAGCAGATATCTCAGCACGGTGTGCAAATATACCGTCCAATTCCTTTGCGCCAAGGAAAGCTGTTTCAATGGTTTGTCAAACCAAAGCGTCACCGTTATTGATTTTTTCCCGATCTTAATTTCAGGAGCCGGAAGACTGCGAGATTCAAGTTCCTTAACGATTTTTCTCCAGCCATATCCTTGCCCATCAACTAAGCCAAGATTCTTCATTTCGGTGAAAACTCTTTCATTCTTAATAACTGGGGCCCCATCAAGAAAATGAAGTTGATCTCAGACTGGTTTACCTGAATTCGTTATCTCGACTCTATTTTTATAAATTTCTATAAGTATTTCGTCGCCTTCGGAAGATAGATCTTGGTGAGCAAAGGCATTACTAAGAGCCTCTCTAATAACAGCTTGTGGAATCGAGAATTCAATTAGCCTTCTTCCGCTCTCTGAATCAATCTTTTCGTGTCTCGGGATCAGCCTTATGACCTCCTTGAAAACAGAAGCAAAAGCCTCGACGATTCCTTCTTTGAACTCCTTGTCGCAAATAACGGGACTCAAATTATCGTTGCCGTCGTACGAGATAATTCGAACCTGCTTTCCTGCTAATTGATTGAAGTCCGATATATTTCGAGCTAAGAGATATGCGCTAAAAAACGGAATCTCATACGCTGATCCGGACTTTTTAATCAAACCGCGGCTTTCCAGATATCCAAGTTGGTCCTCTGCGTTGTTTCCTATCTCCGTTCTTGAAAGTCGGAGATATTCCTCAGTATTCAAGAGCTCAAGAACTTCTGAGCTGGATAAAGCCGAAGCAACGATGAAACATTCATTTTCTCCTTTCAGAGCATCCTTTTCTTCGGCATCTAGAAACGATTGGGGCGATTTATCCCAAATAAGAGGCCTCTCCGTACTTAGATCAATGTCAGAAGCCGAGAAACAACTAAAACTGGCACATTGAGTGGAGGACAAAACTGCGCAACTCAGTTGACGATTGTTGCTATCAAATTTTTGTTACGCGACAGCATAGAATGACCACCTGACGACAACATTTTGGACCCACCAATACCTGTCTCTTATACACATCTGACGCTGCCGACGACTCCTTACGTGTAGA
>USHK01000246.1 GCA_900554375.1 uncultured Sutterella sp. | reverse complement strand
TACGAGATTCATGAGCGTCTCGTGGGCTCGGAGATGTGTATAAGAGACAGCTTAGGAATTATGAGGAAGATCCTCTATCTGCCGGCGAAATCCTCCTTTTTACAAAACTGGAATCCATTGATCGCCGGGATCGGTTTGCGACGACAGCTCTTTACTTAGCTGCTCCGACGATTCTTAAATTAAGAGGCTTAAAAGGCGGCTACGATGTGAGAAGGATCTTTTCTTTGGCTACTTATAAAGCAATGGAAGGCGGGACTGCTAAGAACAAGGAGCTACAAATCCTCATCGGCGATCTCTTCGAAGACGAAAACTTGAGAAATGCTGTTCATCGAATTTGGTACGTATTTAAGGATTCGAGAGGGAATGCTGAGAGGTGTGCCAAAGGACTTCGAGAGCTTGCCGATGGAATTTATCTTCAGGCAACCAAGGCTGCACAGAACCAAAAAGCCTCTTGAGATCTTCAAAAAAATTATCAGTAAAGCGTTTTTTCAAGATGATTCTCGACCGTAAAAAGGCAGAGGTCGCTTGAATTCAATTTGTTAAAATAGCCATTTGCATCTTTTCTTTGTCGCTGGATTGGCGCCCGTATGTCTCTTGAGCAAGATAATAAAGTCAACGATTACTCCGAAAAATCGATTCGAATATTAAAAGGTCTTCAGCCGGTTAAACAACGACCCGGTATGTATACCTTGACGGATTGTCCTTTGCACATCATTCAGGAGGTCATCGACAACGCGACGGACGAAGTCTTAGCGAATTTCGCCAATCGAATCATCCTGACTGAACATGCTGACGGATCAATTTCCGTCGAAGATAACGGACGCGGTATTCCGGTTGGAATCCATCCGGAAGAAAAGGTTCCTGTCGTTGAAATTGTTTTCACTCGTCTTCATGCCGGCGGTAAATTCGACAAGGGCGCAGGCGGCGCTTATTCATTCTCCGGCGGTTTGCACGGAGTCGGCGTTTCTGTGACCAATGCGCTGTCTACTCGTCTGGAAGTGACGGTATGGCGGGACGGACTTGAAAGTTCTATTACTTTCGAGGACGGCTTTGTTGCGGTGCCTTTAAATAGTGTTAAGTCTCCTCGGCCCAAGAGATCTACCGGAACAAGAGTTCGCTGCTGGCCCGATGGAAAGTATTTCGACACGCTCGCGATTCCTAAGAATCAGTTGATCCGCCTTTTGAGAAGTAAGGCAGTTTTGCTTCCGGGCTGCGAGGTGGTCTACCGCAATGAAAAAGACAATATCGATCAGGTCTGGAAATATGAAGGCGGCCTCAAGGAATATTTGACCGAGCAGTTGGACCGTCCGCCCTTGGTTCAGCCTTTCGAAGCTCAAGGCTTTGCCGGAGAAGACGACGACACGTTTTCTCAGGGTGAAGGCGCTGGCTGGGTCGTTTGCTGGACAGACGACGGTTCGCTGGAACGCGAGAGTTACGTGAACCTGATTCCGACACCGCTCGGCGGTACGCACGAAGCCGGACTCCGAGACGGTGTTTTTCAGGCGATGAGAAGTTTTATGGAAACTCATGGTCTCGGAGCTAAAGGCATCAAGATGATCGTGGATGACGTGTTTGCACGCGCCAGCTTTGTCTTAAATGCAAAGGTATTGGATCCTCAGTTCCAGGGACAGACCAAGGAAAAATTGATTAGCAGAGACGCCCTGAAATTGGTTTCCAGCTTTGTGCGTCCGCAGATGGAGTTCTGGCTCAACAGTCATGTGGAAGAAGGCCGCAAGCTTGCTGAATTGTTTATCAAACAGGCTCAGGCACGCCAGCATACCGCACAGAAAATCGAAAAGAGAAAAGGCTCTTCCGTTGCCGTTCTCCCGGGCAAGCTCACTGATTGTACGAGCGGTGATATTTCCCGCAACGAACTCTTCCTGGTGGAAGGCGACTCCGCGGGCGGCTCGGCTAAGAAGGGACGGGATAAGGAATATCAAGCCATTCTTCCCTTGCGAGGTAAGGTTTTGAACACCTGGGAAGTCGATCAGAACCTGCTTTTTGGTAATAAAGAAATTCACGATATTTCAGTTTCTATCGGCGTTGATCCCCATAAGATCGGCGAGAAGCCTGATATTTCAAATCTTCGTTACGGCAAGATCTGCATCATGGCCGATGCCGACGTGGACGGCTCTCACATTGAAGTGCTCCTGCTGACGCTTTTCTATAAACACTTTTCCTACCTCATGGAGACGGGGCATATCTACATTTCGATGCCGCCGCTCTTTAAGGTTTCCGTTCCGAATAAAGGAAAGAAAAAAGAACGCCGAATTTACTGTCTAAACGAAGAAGAGCTGAAGAAGACAGTTGAGAAACTTAAGAAAGAAAAATTTACCGACGCTCAGATCGTTATCTCACGATTCAAAGGTCTCGGTGAAATGGATTGGGAAGAGCTGAAAGAAACTTCTTTGGATCCTGAAACCCGCCGACTTCTGCCGGTGAAAGTCGGGCTTCCCGGCGATGATTTGACCGGCAAGGCCATGCAGATCCTCATGGGAAATAAAGAAGCCGACGCACGTAAGCAGTGGATTGAGCGCCACGGCGACCAGTTCGAACCTGATATTTAACTGAGCGCAATAAATGCCTAAGAAACCAAGACGCAAATTAACGGAAGCAGATCAGACCGAGCTTTTCGAAGAAATCGACGGAAAGGCGGTGCTGCCGGCTGCTGAAGACGAAGAAGCCCAAGAGAAGAAAGGGAAAGCGAAAAAAGCCCAGCCGGAACCGGAAGAAGACAACGGCAAAGGAACCGGCTTCCTCTTTGATATGTTAGAGGAGGATCCGGAACCTTCTGGTGAGGCAGAAAAGTCTTCCTCCAAGGCTGAAGAGAAGTCAGGCGTTCAACAGGAAGAAACAATCGTAGAGTCGTCTGAATCGAGCGAAAACGAGTCTTTAAAAGAGGCAGAGCAGGTCGCTCAAGACTTGATGCGTGAAGATGCTTCCGACATGAAGGAAGAGCTTCAGGAAGTTGCAGACGAAGTTGAAGAGGCCGAATTGGTTCCGGCACCCGCTCAACCTCGCGGTTCCGACATCGTTGAAGAAGCTCTTAAGCATGCCGATACGGATTGCGATGAGTTGACACTTGCTTATTTTGCAAGCCGCGCTTATCTCGAAT
>USHK01000245.1 GCA_900554375.1 uncultured Sutterella sp. | reverse complement strand
ATTGGTGGGTCCAAAATGTTGTCGTTAGGTGGTCATTCTATGCTGTCGCGTAACACATCACGACTTCTTCTCCTGCCGTAGCTTTGTTGGTTTGACGATGGACTCACAATATCCGTATGAAACTACGATCCTGCGTTTTCGTCATCTGTTAGGGGAAAAACGGTTGTGACAAAAAGATATTTTTATCATTCAAGAAACCGCTTACCAATAAAGGGCTTCTCCTCAACAAGCACACGATTGTTGACAGTTCTTTTATTGAAGCGCCGAGTTCTACCAAAAATGCTTACAAAAAGTGAGCTCCTGAAATGTAGTCGACGAAGAAAGGAAACAAGCGGCATTTCGCACATTGGTGTGGATAGAACCGTCGGGACCATACACACAGTGGTCACGATTCCCGCTAATGTTCACGAAGTTACACAGATAGAAGAATTACGAAGCCCCGATGGCCGTGAGGTAATCGGGGATTCTGGACATCTCGGAATAGAAAACCGCGAAAGTACAGTTCGCGTAGCTTATACGTCAGCGAATGGTTACAACTAATCGAGTAGGGGGACGAGTTGTCCCGCCCCTCTCTCACAGTAATCATGAATTTTAAGTAATCAGTAAATTTGTTGAGAACAGGCTCTGTATAAGCATCTCCGTAATTATTTCAAGATTACTCAGGTTAAACCGGCCAGTCGCATAATGAGACTTTTATCTTCCCAATCAAACAATTCATGATTACTCCCTGACTGTTGCAACGGTTCAATCTTCTCTAGCGCTTTTCGCTTCATTTCGATATCGGCTCTTGCGTATATTCTTGTAGTTTCTAACTGAGAATGCCCAAGCAGTAAAGAGATAATCTCTAAAGACACACCGCCTTGATACCAATGCATTGCCCTGGTGTGCCTCAACGTGTGTGGATGTAACTCGTATGGGAGATTTATCTTCTGCCCATACTTCGCCACGATTTTATATATTGACGACGTTGTTATGTGAGCTTCATGAACACGGCTTGGAGAGGAGAAGACGTAGCGAGTTGTTCGCTGCTGGCTAGCCCGGAATTTCATCACCTTCTCATAGACATTATCTAGGACTGGAATGAAGCGTTGTTTACCTCCTTTTCCATTAACTAAAAGGGCAATCTTGTTATCCCTTATAAAAAAATCTTCATATTTTATTGCCGCAATCTCCGCTTCCCGACAAGCAGTTTCATAGAGGAGCAGAAGGAGAAGCCGGTCTCTTTCTCCTTTATTTTCAGTACCAGGGGAATTTAATAAGGCAGCAGTTTCTCCTGTCGAGAGGTACGTTATAGGTTTCTCCTCAACCTTCAATTTTTTTATTGTTTTAATCCTTTCAGAGAGACCGACGTAAAGTGGTTCTTTCATACAAACGAAGTTAAAAAAGGCCCTAACGGCTGCGATCCTCAAATTAATTGTGGACGGCTTAATGTTCATTTCTCTGAGCCAAATTATGAATTCGTTCAATGAATCGGGACTGATGAGCCCTACAGTCATTGCCTTAAGTTGTACCGCTTTCTTCTTTTCAAAGAATGCAATTAGAAGTTTTATGGCGGTTTTATAAGACCTAATCGTATGCGGAGATAATTTCCTTACTTTTGGTAGATATTGGGTTAGATAATCTCGAACTAACTCAAAGAATTCGATCTGCTTATTATTCATGTCCCACCTCTTCATAGACGGATAACACCTCGGGTACAAGACGGAAGTAATAGAGCGTGTCCTCTAAACGGTTGTGCCCAACGAAGGCCTGTAGGAACTGTGCTTTCAAAGATAAGTCAACGCCCTGTTTGTGCCACTGTAGGAGTCTGAGCGTGATGAAGGAGTGTCTAAAGTCAGCCATTCTGGGAGCCGGCTCTTTTAATCCTGATATTATCCATAGACGCGTAAGAAGAAGCCTAAATCTTTTAGCTGTTAGCGGAGACTTACCATCAGACGTGAAGAGGTTGTCGCCGTGTAAATCTTTCGTTTCTTCCACGTATTTCTTTACTGACGCAAATAACTCTTCAGATAAGGCTACTTTTCTGTCTACGTGTCCTTTTGATTCTCTGATCTTCAGGGCTTTTTCTTCCAATAAAACATCTGATCTCTTTAGGTTTCTGATCTCCCCGGACCTCATACCAGTAAGGTACATAAGCATCAGAGCCAGGCGAAATGCACTTTGAAAGACTTGAGGAGAAGGAAGTTGAGGATTGATTTCTGGAATGCATTCCAACAATAACCGCATCTCCTTCGGAGTTATGATGCGGCAGAGCGGCTGTGTTACCCGAACGTTTACATTATTTTCTATGACATAACATTTCGGCTCAGTCAGAGAAATAAATTTGCCTAACTCTCGTAGGATAGTGATTCTTTTATTTGTCGTGCCGGGTTTCTCGGCTTCTCTTCTCGGGGCTATCCACTCCAATGCCCAATCTCTTGTTATAGTTGTGGCGGCCGGGTGATTCAGGGCTAGATATCCATCAAGTTCATTTAATAGGATGCTCTGGTTCTTGTAAATAAAGCCTTGTTTCAGTTTTAAGTCGAGAAACGCAGCAATTTTTTCTCCGAGTTTGGATTTGTAGTTGTGAGTCATCGCTATCCTCCGATCAGAGAGATTGGAAGGCAACATTCTCTGAGATGTTCAAGATCGGTTCTGATGTACGGCCGTACAGATTGGAGAGACGTGTGACCAAGAATTTCTGTGATTAGATAATTTGGAGTCTCCTTCTCATGCAATCTTGTCCCCACAGATCTCCGAATCGCGTGAAATCCATATCCGTTATATTGATGTCCGAGAACCCGGTGTTTTAATTTCGCAAACTGTCGGCTTAATGCAACGGCGGTCTTTGCTGCGTAAGGTCTGAAGTCATCGACGAAGACATATTGCTGGGCTAATGTCGGTCTTTTGTGAAGTAAAAACCAGCTCAGAACTGCGGCTAAACTATCGGTAATCGGCAATTGCACTGCGCGCCTGGTTTTTGACTGACAAATAGATATTTTTCTTCCGCTCCAGTCTATCTGTTGAACCTTCAAATTTATGGCATCCGTTTTTCTGAGTCCGGTGCTTCGTATAAGGCTAATAAAAGTAAATAGCAGAGATTCGTTGTAGTCAGTCTTATCTCTGTCTCTTATACACATCTGACGCTG
>USHK01000244.1 GCA_900554375.1 uncultured Sutterella sp. | reverse complement strand
TACGAGATTCATGAGCGTCTCGTGGGCTCGGAGATGTGTATAAGAGACAGATAACTGCCATGGCAAGCGAGACATTTCTCATTGTCGACCTTGGCCCCTTCCTCAGGGGTCGATTCCTTGTGACAACTGTCGCATTTGAGACCTTTGGATAAATGCAGTTTGGAGGTGCTCCCTTCATCAGAGTTAAGAAGGTCGGAATAAAGTTCAAAGTTCTCCTTTGTTACGGAGATTATTTTTCCGTTATTCAGTTGGCGTAAGACTACAAAATCTTGCTTTGTGGGATGGCAAGTGCTGCAGGGAACTTTTCCTTTGTGGCTTTCATGAAGTTTTTGGGCGATGCCTTCTCCGCCCTCCGCATGGCATTTAGAACAGTCGGTCGCAGATACTTGCTGTACATTTGGGTGGTTTGCTGTGAGTTGAATAACTGCGGAATGACATTGTCCGCACTGAGTTTGTGCAGATACGAAACAGGGCAAGATAGAAGCAATGAGAGCGAGTAAAAGTTTTTTCATTATGGCGCTCCGGGAGCCGAAAGTTGTTATTTCTTCCGGCTCAGCGATTCAGAACTTAAAGGGGATTAGTTTTTAGCGGCATTTTCTCCGGCCATCTTGCCGATCGTGAAGATCTCGGCAACGGCGTTTCCTCCCACTCGGTTCGTACCATGCACGCCCCCGGAAACCTCACCGGCAGCATAAAGACCTGGGATCGGCTGGCCCCGGCGATCCATAACTTGGGCGTGAGAGTTGATTGCGACACCGCCCATCGTGTGGTGAACCGCCATGGTTAAACGTCCGGCATAGAATGGGCCTTTTTCGATCTTGTGAATCAGCATCTTCGGGTCACGTCCCAGAGGATCTTTCTTTTCATCGACGGCTTTGTTGTAAGTTTCAACCGCTTTTTTCAGGTTTTCAGCAGGAATCTGAAGTTTGGCGGCAAGTTCGTCTAAAGTATCTGCCTTGAAAGCGTCACCGATGTCAAAAGCTCCGTTAAAAGCTTTGGTCGCACCTTTATTCATTGCCGCGTAACCGTCGGCGTCTCGGATGCCGAATACTACTTTTGTAGGAGAACCTAAAATTGCATCGGCAATTACGTCACGACGTTTGTCTTCTGCAACGAAACGATCTCCGTTCTTGTTCACAAAAATCACGCTTTCAACCGGACTGACCATGCCGATGAATCTGCCTGTTGTGGCGCCGCCCGGAAGCAGCTGAATGTAGTCCATCCCGACAACCTCGGCTCCGATGTCTTGGGCCGGGGCTATTAAGTCGCCGGTTGCGCCTTTGTGGTTTGTCGTCGGCAGGTCAAAGAGTCTCGGGTCATGAAGGGCACGCGCCTGCGGATTTGCACTGAAACCGCCGGAAGCTAACACGACGCCTTTCAGTGCGCGGATGTACTGAGTTCTGCCGCGTTTTGTTAGAACTTCAACGCCGATGACGCGACCGGATAAATTGCCTTCTCGAATGAGGCGTACGACCTTCGTATTAAGAAGAATGGGAACATTGAGTTCTTTGCACTTGTTTTCTAGGGCTTCAATGTAACCGAGGCCGAAAGGCTTGGTTGAGCTGTGGGCGCGGGGATGAAGACCTCCGTAGACTTGATAAACGCCGGGGAGAAAGACGACACCGCAATCCTTAAGCCATTGAAGGGCTTCAGGGGCGCGTTTTGTAAATTCTCGAACAAGTTCGGGATTACCGCGATAATCTCCGGCTTTTAATGTCTGTTCGGCATGCAGCTCAACACTGTCCTTGATTCCTTTCTTCTCTTGCTCAACCGGGTCGACTGCATTGAAGGCGCCGCCCGTGATGCGTGTATTGCCGCCGACAATATCCATCTTTTCCAAAATAACGGTGGAAGCTCCATTTTGTGCTGCCGCCACACCAGCAGAAAGACCGGCGCCACCGGAACCGACGACTACGACATCGTAGGTTTTAGACCATTGAATTTTGTCTGCGGCTTCCGCCTGTACGGTAAGCGGGAGTAGGGCGGCAACAGAAGTTGCTATGGAACCAGTGAGAAATGAACGACGTTTAGTTGTGATTGTCATTTTTACTCCTTGTGTTTGTTTGACTCAACGTCGCCAGTTTAAAAATTCGTTCTTTTTACGAAAATTGTGAAATCAGACTACGTAAAACACGAAATTGACGCTTGCCTCATCCTTTTTCATAATGAAAGGATTAAAGAAAATCCTATGCCTCTAATCATCCGTTTAATATTGGTAATCCTACCGCTCCATTCGTTTTGTACGACTTCATATTCTTATGAATATGTCCGAACACCTCTGATTATTGCCGTGCAGAAAGAAGGAAGCCAAGAGATCCGGCCTTTAATCGAATCTACGTTGAAAAGGCTTTCACAAGTGGAGCGGACCCGAGTTCCCGAGCTTCGTTATCTCTCGCTTGAAACCTTAAAAGACTCGAATTCTTTAAAAGACATAGATTATCTAATTGCATCTGCCTCTGTTTTTGCCGCGCTGGAGAAGTACAGCGGACTTAAAGCAGTTGCATCGGTAAGGCCTACCGTGTCATTAAGTGCGGATCATGCTTCTTCAACTGCAATTTTGGTCGACAAACAAAATCTATCTGTTAAAACGCTTAAGGATTTAAAAGGCAAAATCATCGGGTTGCCGGCACAAGCGTCTCCTGAAGAACGGGTACAAGTATTAAATGAATTCAAGATGCAGGGCTTTAAAGCCTCCGATTTTGCTTCCTTCAAAAAGATATCGGGCGACTATGAAGATTGGCTAAAAGACCTAAAAAACGGTTCTATCGATGCTTTAGCACTTGATCCGCTTACTTTCCAGAAGTTGCCGGAGTCCATCCGGATGAGAATGAATCTACTTGAACCGAGGATAAAAGATGACTACATCTTAGGACACACGACGGCGACTTATCCTGGCTGGGTCATGGCGGCAACGCTAAAGGCCGGAAAGAAGGAAACAGTTTACTTGGAGGCCTTTCTTAAAAGCTTGCAGCCGTCAGATGACTTGAGTTGGGCCCCCCAGGCGGACTATCGTCAAACCCACCAAATTTTAACTTCCTTGGATGATCCTTTTTACAAGAGCTTTAAAAAAAGAACCTGGAGAGACTGTCTCTTATACACATCTCCGAGCCCACGAGACGCTCATGAATCTC
>USHK01000243.1 GCA_900554375.1 uncultured Sutterella sp. | reverse complement strand
GCGTCTCGTGGGCTCGGAGATGTGTATAAGAGACAGGATTTATCCTCAGCTTCAAAATCTAAAAAAACTTGGATTTGTTCTTTATGGCGGAACGGCTCTTGCGCTGCAGCTTGGTCACAGACAATCCGTGGACTTTGATTTTTTCTTACATGACCCTTTAGACCACAAGCAATTGAGAGAGGCTTTGCCTTTGTTAAGAGATACAAATCTCGTGACTCAGCTTCAAAACCTAGAAAACACACAGACATTTGAAATCTCTTATCCGGAGGCAGACAAAGGCACCGTAAAAATTTCCTTTTTTGGGACTATTGATTTCGGTCGTGTCGGAGAACCTCGACTGACCGAAGATGAAGTCCTCCTTGTTGCCTCTCCATTGGATATTTTTGCAACCAAGCTGAAAGTGATCATCCAAAGGCCTTCCACCAAAGATTATATTGATATTGTTCGGCTGATTAAAAGCGATGAGTCACTAATTGAAGCGTTGGGCGCGGCCTCTGTTTTTTTCGGTACTGATTTTTCGCCTATGCTTTCGCTTCGAGCTCTATCCTACTTCGACGATCTCATGCCCCCGCTAGACCCCTCTGATTCTTCGTTTTTGAAGCGTCAAGTGTCTGAGGCTTTAAGAAACTTAAACATTAACGGGCTAGAAAAACCCGCGCTTGCTTCAGCAAATCTTAGTTCTAAAGAAGTAAGGAAACTCTGACAGGTTTTTCAGAAAAATTTTGAACTTAGTCCTCTGAAAATCAATAGAGCTGCGAGGAATTGGCAAGCTGATGGAATACGACAATTTCTTCAGCAGATGGAGAGCTTTAGTTGCTTTGAACTGGCTTAGTTAAAACGGGTGGATTTTTATGTCTACCCGTTTTCCTCCAAACTAAATGCCGTTAGAGTTTTCTAAAGTCCTTGTACTTTTCAAAAAGCGCTTCCATATTCTCGGGTTGCGTTAGGTTCGAGACATCAAAAAGTTCGTCAATGACTTCGTCCGGAAGGATTTTCAGCTTTTTAGCAGCTTCCCTCGGAGAGATATTCTCTTCTAATGCCAAATGAGCAACTTGGCTTCCGACCTCGTAACCAAAAATCGTGCTGATCATGGTCGTATTAGAGACGGAGCTCTCGGCCATATCTTGGCAAAGCTGAGTGTTCGCACGCATGGACGGCAGAACTTCTTCAGTCAGTATCTTCATGGCTTCCTTCAGCATGGTCGCACTATTGATCATGGCTCTCAAAGGAATACTCGAACAAGCGCCCAAATCCAGCCAGCCGTTTTTCAGTCCGAATAGAATCGAGCTGTTATTGGCACTGACTTGATTGCACGCCGTAATAACTGACTCTAGACTGCAAGACGCAAAACGCTGAGGATTAAGAGCATTCTCTGGCTGTTTAACTTCAAAGTACACCTCTCGCAACCCAGAATTCGGTCCGCTTGCCATGACACGAAGATCTCGAGCTAACTTCCATACCTGAGCACTCAAGGCAACGACTTGTCCGTGACAGGCTATTAAATCGTCGATCGCCATCATTCCGTCAACAAGATCATCATAGGCTTTGACCTCATATCCAAGAACATCGGAAAGATGCCTGTTGACTTTGCCTCTAAATCCCGGAAGACATCCCATGCCGGTCCCGACAGCCGTACCGCCTAGACAACTGTGATTCCAATGGCTCTGCTCGTGCTCTAGCCTGGATAAGGAACGTTCCATCCCGCTGGCAAAAGCATTGAGCTGCTGCCCCAAGGTAATCGGCACGGCATCCTGTAAACCGGTTCTGCCCATCTTAATGACGGAAGAAAATTCCTCCCCCTTTTCTCTCAATGTCTCAATAAGGAGTTTTAAAGGCTCAATGATGATTTCCAGCTGATCATGAACGACGATAGCTTTTGCGGTCGGGATAACGTCGTTACTCGACTGGGCCATATTGACGTGAGTACTCGGATGGATGCCGCCCTCTTCTTTATTGCCGGTCAAGATTTCGTTGGCGCGGTGAGCGACAACTTCATTGACGCCTGCATTCAAAGGTGTTCCGGAACCGCGGTAAATACAAACCGGAAGCGAATAATCAAAATCTCTTCTGATGACTTCCCAAGCCGCTTGCTCAATTGCTTGTGCTTTCTCTTTATCTAAGGCCCCGATTTCCAGATTGGTCCTTGCGCACGCTGCTTTGATCTTTGCAACAGCTTCGATAAACGAAGGAAAATCTTCGAGTGTTAAGTCAGAGATATCAAAAGCCTGACGGTTTCTCTCAGTCTGAATGCCGTAATAGGCGTAGTTGGGAACTTCTAACGACCCCAAAGAATCATGTTCTAACCGCATGCCTATTCCCTCCCTTGCCTGTTATTAAAAGCCGAAATAAACCGAGTCAGCTCCTGGGGATTAGAGAATCGATCAAAGCTAAAAAGCGCTTTGGCGTCTTTCTCAGAAACTTGTTCGATTTGAAGCACTGCCTGAGGAATCGAAAGATTTTGTGAAGAAGCAATCGATAAAACTTTCTCTGCGATTTCTCTGCCGAACGCTGCGGCGACCAAAGAAATCAGAGAGGCAGCACTTTCAAGGTGTGCGGAAGACTCATCGTGTTTTACGCGAATTCCGCTCACGCACTTCTCAACGAACTTATTACAGCCTCGGCCGATAATTTCCAGTATCTCCAGCAATTGGAAAAACACCCAGCCGTTTGAGCTTCCAATGTCAATATCTTCTTCGACAAAAGAATAAGCTGCCAGCTGATCGATGCCGACAGCCTGATGCATAACCTGAAGCATCAGCTCCGGCATACTCGGATTGATCTTGCCCGGCATGATGGTTGAACCCGGCGCAATGGCCGGAAGCGAGAGCTCAGAAATACCGCATCGCGGACCCGATGAGTAAATATAGAAATCATTGCCCAAGCGAGCCAAATTCAAGGCAATCAGTCTTAGCGCAGAAGAAAGCCGGATAAACCTGTCGTCCCCTTCCAATGCTTCAACATAAGACGAACCCAGAACAGGATCCTCGCTTTGAGGAATCGAATGCAAAGGCAAGCCGGTCACTTTTCTGAGATTATTCACGGCCAGAGCATTAAACCCCGGAGCAGAATGTGTAAAGGAGTCGATCGGCGTAAGGCCTAAATTAACACCTGTCTCTTATACACATCTCAGAGCCCAC
>USHK01000242.1 GCA_900554375.1 uncultured Sutterella sp. | reverse complement strand
GGGGAAGTTTTTCGCCGAAAGCTTTAGCTGTGTTGACCGCGTCCTGACCGACCATGGCGTCGACCACAAAGAAGGTCTCGATCGGGTTCAAGAATTTTTCCAGATCGCTGACTTCATTCATCATCTGTTCATCGATTGCCAAACGACCGGCTGTATCGACGATAAGCACGTCGTAGAAATGAAGCTTGGCGTATTCCAGGGCTTTGTGGGCGATATCCAGCGGTTTTTCGTTCGGAGAGCTCGGGAAGAAATCGATGTTGGCCTGTTGAGAAACCGTTTTTAACTGATCGATAGCGGCAGGGCGGTAGACGTCGGCAGAAACGGTAAGAACTTTTTTCTTCTTTTCTTCTTTGAGCCATTTACCGAGTTTGCCGGCAGTTGTCGTCTTGCCCGCACCTTGAAGACCGGCTAACAAAATGATTGCAGGAGGCTGCGTTGCGAGGTTGATTTCGCGAACGTTTTCAGGATCCTCTCCGCCAATGACCTTGGTTAATTCATCATGAACAATGCCGACTAATGCCTGCCCCGGAGTCAGACTTGTTTGAACTTCGGTACCTAAGGCTTTTTCTTTAATTCTTGCAATGAGATCTTTGACCACGGGAATAGCAACGTCTGCCTCGAGCAGGGCAATACGAATTTCACGCAGCATATCCTGCATGTTGGATTCGGTCAGACGAGCTTGTCCGCGAATGGTTTTGACGACTTTGGTAAGACGCTGAGTAAGAGAATCGAGCATTACATTAATTCAAAGGAAAGAGTTAAGTCATACAATACGATCAACTACAGAAAAAAGAGTCGTAACGATGACATTGAATGCCATATTTTACGTTTTTGCGGCCGTATTGTATTTAGCCGCAGCCTTCGGAATTTACAAAACGTTGCAAGAGCCTGAGCCGACGGAAAAATTCTGGATTCGCCCCCTGATTTGTGCGGGTCTTATGATTCAGGCATATCTGATTTACGAGGCCTTGTTCCTTTACGGTACTCCGCATTTCGGAATGGCCCTGGCGCTTGCGATTACGCTTTTTACCTGCACGTTTCTGCTTCTATTAGAGAGCTTTTTCTCCAAGATCGGAGCTATGCTCGTTTTTGTCCTGCCGCTCTCTGCGGTCAGTATGCTGCTGCCGCTCCTGCTGCCTGGTTCCCCGTTAGGGCCCGAAACGGCGAGCGGTCCTTTTAGACTGCATTTGCTTCTGGCGATCCTCGCTTACAGCGTGATGACGATGGCACTTATCCAGGGCCTGCTCTTAATGGCGGTCCATAAGAGAGTTCGCGCTAAGGATTTCGTTACCCGCGACGGCGCAAAACACGTCAATATCTTGGACAACATGCCTTCCATGATGGAAATGGAGAAGATCCTTTTCCGTCTGATCTGGGTCGGATTCATTGTGCTGACCGCTGCGATTTTGTTTGGCGCAGTCTATTCTCAGGAACTTTTTGGTCAAGCCTTCCGCTTTGATCATAAGACCGTCACAACCTGCATGGCTTGGGTCATTTTCGGCATTTTGCTGCTCGGACATCACCTCAGAGGATGGAGAGGGAAGTTTGCCGCGCTTTGGACAGTCATCGGCTTTTGTGTTTTGATGGTTTCTTACATCGGCGTTCGCTTTGTTATGGAAGTCGTTCCGGGATCCTAATTCATGTCAAGAATCATATTTTTTGTTTTGATCATTGCTGTTATTTATTTTGCTTGGCGCTCTATGCGTTTAAAGCAGATACAGCTTGAGAAGCGTCTGGATAAACAGGAAAAGGCTAATTTAGCTGAACACAAAAACGATATGCCCGGAGAAAAGATGGTTTCGTGCGCGAACTGTGGCTTGTATGTTCCGATCAGTGAAGCTGTCTACAGCAATGGGAAGTACTATTGCAGCCGTCAGCACGCAATGAAAGGTCCTAAGGCGCACTGATGCGAATTATTTCCAACGGCTGGTGTGACGAAGCGGCCATTCGGCCCTCAGAGCATTTCAACGAGCGACCGGAAGGCGAGGAGATTTCTCTTCTGGTGATACACAACATCAGTTTGCCAGCCGGCCAGTTCGGAACCGGAGATGTCGACGCGCTTTTCTGCGGAACGCTCGACTGCTGCAAACATCCTTCCTACCAAGATTTAGAAGGGCTGAGAGTCTCTTCTCACTTCTTTATTGACCGAAGCGGACGCTTGTTCCAGTACGTTTCCTGTTTGGATCGTGCTTGGCATGCCGGAGTTTCCTCTTTCGAGGGGCGTGAAAACTGCAACGATTTCTCGATCGGCGTGGAGCTGGAAGGCACGGATTCAACGCCGTATGAACGAGTACAGTACGAAACGCTGGGGCGCCTCACTGATGCTCTTGCCGAAGCCTATCCCATCAAAAACGTCACCGGTCATGCGATGATCGCTCCTCTGCGAAAGACTGACCCTGGTTCCGCTTTTGATTGGCTTAAATATGAAAGCCTATGCACGACAGGTAAACCGTTGTGTTTCCCTTACGTCTAGACGCCTAACTGAGCGGTCTAGGTAAAATTCTGCATTGTTGGCCGCCGCCTCATTTAGAATGACCGATAACAAAACGAATAAAACGAGAGGATCAGAAAGTGTCCGCGATTTTTTTATTAACCCTTAGGCTTCTCTGCACGGTTTTCGCGTGCTTACTCCTGCTGAGAGCTTACTTGAAATATTTGCGTGCTCCGGGCAACGATCCGATTACTTCCTTTGCCTATTCCACAACCCAGTGGGCCGTGGGCTCGGTTTCGAAGTTTATCCCTCGCACGCCGAGAATGGATTGGCCTTCTATTTTTGTCTGTTATCTGGTTGCTATTATTTATCAGTTTTTTCATTGGCTGGTCGGCTCGGGCGCCGGAGGATTTTTCCCATTCTTTTTAGGCTCTGCGGTTCTTGTCGTATATTGGGCGGTCGAACTTGCAATGTTTGCTGCATTGCTTTTCTGCATTCTTTCCTGGGTAAATCAGACGAGTGCCCTTTACCGTACGTTAAGTTACTTGTGTTATCCGTTTCTTGCACCTATTAAGAAATTTATTCCGGTCTGGAAAAACATTGATTTTTCTGCGCTTTTCTTCTTTTTGGTCGCCAACATTGTTTTAGCGCTTCTCGCGCCTCTGACCTGATCACTGTTGATAACAAAACTTTTATTACTGTCTCTTATACACATCTCCGAGCCCACGAGACGCTCATGAATCT
>USHK01000241.1 GCA_900554375.1 uncultured Sutterella sp. | reverse complement strand
GCGTCTCGTGGGCTCGGAGATGTGTATAAGAGACAGCGTCAACCCGAACAACCCGACTTCTACGATTGCCGACAGCAACGAAATCTTCAACTGGATTAAATCTCAGCCGAAGAATATCTTCTTCATTCTCGACGAAGCCTATGCCGAGTTCGTTAATGATCCGTCCTTCAAGTCCTGCAGCGAACTAGTCCGCCAGGGCTTTGACAATCTGGTGGTTCTGAAGACCTTCTCCAAGATTTTTGCTATGGCCGGTATGCGTTTAGGCTACACCGTCGGCGCCGTCAGCGTCATCAATAAGATTCGTGACCATGTTGCCTATGAAGTCATGATGAACCAAACAACGCTGGCCGCTGCTCTGAGCGAACTCAACGACAAGGAATTCTTAAAAGAATCCAAAGAAAGCAATGACGAAGCCCGCGAGATCCTCTACAAGGCTCTGAAGGAACTCAACATTCCTTATCTGCCTAGCCAGACCAACTTCGTTTTCATTGATCTGAAAGCTCCGCTGAAACCCTTCGCAGACAGAATGAAAACCGAACACATTCTCGTCGGCCGCCCCTTCCCGCCTGCCGTTCAGTGGTGCCGTATTTCTCTGGGCACACCCGCTGAAATGCGCTATTTCGTTGAAAAACTCAAAGAATTCCGCCAGAAAGGCTGGGTTTAATCGTCTGACTTAGCGGCTTAATTCAAATCCCGGGCTTCGCAGGAAGCTCGGGATTTTTGTGGCGGTTGCAAGACTGCAGTCCCGTCATTGCTCTCTATTGAACTCTTGTTTGGCAAGGTCAATAAAATTTCTTGCTGCTGAAGAAATCTTCCTAGACGAAGTGATGGCGCAGACTTCCACTGGAACGCCGGTCCAATTAGGAAGTAATCGAGTCAAGAACTTTTCACTCTCTCCTAAAGGTATCGGTAAAAGTGCCGCGCCCAGACCTTCCTTTGCTGCGATTAAAGCCGCCTGCGTCGTGTCAGTTTTGAAAGACCACTTCTTTACCGACACCCTGTATTTTTGTCCCTCCGAACCGGTTAGATTCCAAGACGAAGCATTCCCTTCTTGAAGAATTAATTCGGCACTGCTCAATTGCTCGGGCGAAGTTAAAGAAGAGAGTGCCGTCATGACATTCAAATTTGCATAGATTCCGCTGCTGAACATTCCTATCTTGTGTCGCACTCCTGAAAGAGGCATCTCCGTAACCAGGACAAATGCAATATCTGCACCACCTTTGAAGATTTCCTGCGGATCGTTGGTCGTATTCAAAACAATACGAACATCCGGATATTTCTTAAGAAACACTGTTATCGGTTTCATCAAAAACGTTGAGCCGAACTTGACCGGTGCACTGATCCGGATTGTCCCTTTCGGTTCTTCATTAGATAACTCCTTGATGTTCTGAAGCGTTTCAGTAATAAAACCAAGGCTCGGATCAAGCTGTTCAAATAAGGCCTGACCGGCAGATGAAAGAGTCACACGTCGTGTGGTTCGGCTAAATAAAGAGACGCCTAATTCCTTCTCTAAATTCTGAATCAGATGGGTAACGCGTGAAGCTGTTAGGTTTGCCGCTCTTGAAGCCGCTGTAAAGCTCCCCAGCTTCGCGACCAACATGAAAACTTCCAGGGCTTGAAGACGATCCATAATTATTTCGAAAATCGAAAAAATAGATTGCTTTTTATTCTATTTATCCGAAATAAAAAATTCAATAACATACCTCCATTCACTCGTATGGAGATTTGTTATGAATCAAATGAAACGCAGAAATTTTTTGAGAGTCGGTTTAGGTTCGGCCGCTGTTCTTGTTGCGCCAAAAACTTTTGCCGCTGAAAAAGCACTGGATCTTTCTTCTAAACAAGTTGCGGCATTATTCAGCGAATTTGCACAAACGAAAAAAATGTCGCCTGAGCTCAAAGCTTGGTTGGATGATCCGGTCATCCAAAAGATCCCTCCTTACAAAGTCTTTGACAATGTGTGGTACGTTGGACTGCGCTGGGTAGCTGCCTACCTGATCAAAACAAATGACGGATACATCCTCATTGATACGCTGCATCCTCCTTTCGTCGGACATCTCATCGACAATCTTGCCTTACTCAATGTTGATCCTTCCGAAATCAAATACGTGCTTATGACACACGGACACTTTGATCATGTCGGCGGCGCAACCACCTTGAAGCCTTTATTCAAGAACGCAAAATTTGCCATGGGCGAAAAAGGCTGGGAAGAATCTTTCGAGCACCTCGGCAAAGGAGCGGGTCCGAAAACCATGATTCCGAAAGAAATGGTTCTCAAAGACGCTGAGACCGTCACGCTCGGGAACACAACTGTGCGCGCCATTGCCACTCCGGGACATACCGAAGGAACCTTCTCCTATGTTTACCCGGTTTATGCAGACGGTAAAAAATACACGGCTGTCACGATCGGCGGAGTCGGTTTGAACGCGATCAAAGATAAAACACAGTTGGAAGAATATATCCAGTCTCTCGATAAATTGTCGAGCAATAGGCTTGATATTTCCGTAAATCTAACTGCCCATCCCTTCAGCACCGGTCAGACAGAACTCATCGAGAAAATCAAAAATAGAAAACTGGGCGAACCTCATCTTTTGGTTTCAAGGTCGGCTTTTCTTCAATATGTTGATGGCCTCAAAGCCGGTGCGGAAAAAATGTTGAACAGCGGAAAATTTAACTAATCCGTGAAGAGTCATTAGGCTTGTCTTCGTCCAACGGAGACAAGCACAAAAAAGCAAAAAAAAGACCGCGGTGAAGGGGATCCGCGGCCAAATATTCGACGGACAAGGTCGAATGAACACTAGGAAATTCTATGAAACTGCCAACTCCTCATCAGATTCGGCGGCTGCAGCCTGATTCTTCCTTTTAGCGCCGTAGCGTACTTTCTGAGAGAGATAAGCCACCCCGAAGAGTGCGATGCCGACAAGGTAGCCCCACCAACGCTGTTCGTACGGAAGGACATAACCGGAAATCAGAGCCGGGAACATCAAAACAACGGTAGCGGCAACAAGGATAAGTCTTTCAAGGATATTGACCTTATCGATCAACCAGCCCTGAATCGCAGAGGAAACAGCAACCATACCCAGACCGGTCATTGCAAAAATCATCAGACTTACGGGCAGTGATTCAATACCTGTCTCTTATACACATCTCCGAGCCCACGAGACGCTCATGAATCT
>USHK01000240.1 GCA_900554375.1 uncultured Sutterella sp. | reverse complement strand
GAGATTCATGAGCGTCTCGTGGGCTCGGAGATGTGTATAAGAGACAGGAAGAAGTAGACATTCAGCAGACAGAAAAACGCATTCGCGGCCGTGTCAAGAAGGCAATGGAAAAGAACCAGCGCGATTATTACCTCAATGAACAGGTAAAAGCCATTCAGAAAGAATTGGGTGACACCGATGAAGAGTTTGAGGAAATCGAGCGCAAGATTAAAGCCGCGAAGATGAGCCCCGAAGGTGAAGAAAAAGCCTTAGCCGAGCGCAAAAAACTTCGACTGCAGGGACAGAACAGCGCAGAAGCCAATGTGATCCGAAACTACATTGAAACGCTGATTTCTTTGCCCTGGAGCAAGAGAACGCGCGTTAATACAAACCTTATTAAGGCCGAGGCTGTCCTTGAAGAAGATCATTATGGTCTTGAAAAGGTTAAGGAACGTATTCTTGAGTACTTAGCCGTCCAGAGCCGAGTCAAGAATGTCAAGTCTCCGATTCTCTGCCTTGTCGGGCCTCCCGGTGTTGGTAAGACATCTTTGGGTCAGTCGATTGCCCGAGCAACCGGACGTAAATTCGTACGTCTGGCCTTAGGCGGCGTGAGAGACGAGAGTGAAATTCGCGGGCATAGAAGAACTTATATCGGCTCCATGCCGGGTCGAATTCTTCAGAGTCTTACCAAAGCGGAAACCAACAACCCGCTTTTCTTGCTCGACGAAGTCGACAAGATGGGCATGGACTACCGCGGCGATCCTGCGGCTGCGCTCTTGGAAGTGCTGGATCCTGAACAGAACAACACTTTCCAGGATCACTACGTGGAAGTGGATTTCGATCTGTCGCATGTGATGTTCATTGCAACGAGCAACTCCATGAACATTCCGGCTCCGCTGCTTGACCGTATGGAAGTGATTCACCTTTCCGGTTACACGGAGGATGAAAAGCTGCACATCGCTCAGAGACATCTGATTCCTAAACAGATGAAACTAAACGGAGTGAAACCCGGAGAGCTCGAAATCGAAGACTCTGCGATCGTGGACATTGTTCGCTACTACACACGCGAAGCTGGTGTCCGCGGCTTAGAGCGCGAGATTAATAAGATTTGTCGTAAGACTGTCCGTGACATTCTTCTTAAGAAGACAAGCGGGAAAGTTGTCGCAAACTCTGACAATCTGGACTATTTCCTCGGCGTTCGCCGCTACAACTTCGGCGTTATGCATAAGGGCGACCAAGTCGGTCAGGTTACCGGTCTTGCATGGACGGAGGTCGGCGGCGACCTGCTGACGATTGAAGTTGCCACAATGCCGGGTAAAGGCCAGATCACACGTACCGGTTCTTTGGGTGATGTGATGAAAGAATCTGTAGAAGCTGCCCGGACAGTGGTTCGTTCGAGAGCTTCTCGCTTGGGCATCACCTACAAACAAATTTCGGAGACGGATATTCACGTCCATTTCCCGGAAGGAGCTGTACCTAAAGACGGTCCGAGTGCGGGTTCTGCCATCACGCTGGGCTTGGTTTCTGCCCTGACGGGCATCCCTGTCAAGGCTGAAGTGGCGATGACCGGTGAGATCACGCTGAGAGGCGAAGTTCTTCCGATCGGAGGTTTGAAAGAGAAACTCTTAGCAGCCCTTCGCGGCGGAATCAAGGAAGTTCTGATTCCGGAGGAAAACGTGAAGGATTTGGAGGAAGTACCGGAAAACGTCAAGGAAGGATTAGTGATTCGTCCGGTCCGCACCATTGACGAAGTATTCCAGTACGGTTTATCCAAGCAGCCTGAAGCGCTGCCACAGACAATTGAGCAGCCTATCGCTGCGAAACAGCCGATTGAAGTAGGAACTTCAGCAGCAGGTTCGACTGCACGCAACTAAGACCAACAGGTTTAAGAGGAGGGGGCTTCGGCCCCCTAATTTTTTATCCGGACTCAAAGCTTTTGAATTTGTGTAACAAATTTTGGCTAACTCAATTTCTGTTCAAATAGCCAATTTCAAAATCATTTGTTCGTTTTGAAGCATGAAAGGATGGGTTTGAAAGTTGTAAAAATATAGGGGCAAATTTAATAAAACAAACACATAGTTATTCAACAACCTCAGGCCAGATAAGAAAATTTGTCTCACAAATGGGAAGATTTGCCTAGAAAACCTTTAATTTGCCCATAAATACTGCTATTATTAACGAATCAGAGTTTATTTACCCCTTTATCTCTCTCGGAGGGAATGATGAATAAAGCAGATCTCATAGAAGCCGTCGCAATTAAATGCGACATTTCCAAACTTGCAGCCCAGCGCGCTGTTGATGCGATGATTGACACAATTACAAATGCATTGCAGAACGGCAAAGAAGTCCAATTGCTCGGCTTTGGTACTTTTTCTGTTGTTGAGCGTGCAGCCCGCAAAGGCCGCAATCTTCGTACGAATAAATCAATTGATATTCCGGCTCGTAAAGTTCCGAAGTTTGTTGCTGGCAAAAATTTAAAAGATGTAGTAGAATAGAATCTTTCGTGATTGAGACAACGAAATCTCAATAACGAAGGATGCTTAGCTCAGTTGGTAGAGCGGCGCCCTTACAAGGCGTAGGTCGGGAGTTCGAGACTCTCAGCATCCACCAAAGCGCTTCCAAGCCCCGTAATGCTTCTCAGCTGCGGGGCTTTCGCGTATCTGCGTTATTTCTCTTTTGCCTCGCTCAAGTCCACTGCTTGACCCAGCGACGGTCGCTTGGACAACCTTCCCGTGAGGTGCAGTACCGCGTACCAACCGATGCAAAGCGCCACCACAACGGCGTTGAGGCCGTAGACGCCGTCGTAGCCGACAGTCGGCGCAATGTAGCCCGCCAAGTACGGCGCCAAGCCGATTCCCAGATCAAAGAAAATGTAGAAAGTGCTAGTTGCTTGAGCGTAGCGCTCGCGCGTCACCATGCTGATGGCCGAAACCTGAGCGACGGATTGAAAGTTGCCGAATCCGAGGCCGGCGAGTGCGCCGGCCGTCAAGACCGCCCAGCCTTCGTGCACGTTCCACAACAGTGCAAGGCTTGCCGTGAGCAAAAGTAGCGACGGATAGAGGATGATCGGTGCTCCGTGTGCGTCGTAGATTTTTCCTGAGAACGGACGTGAGACGAGGATCGCCACCGCGTAGACAAGAAAGAACGACGAGGCGGCCGCGACCACATCAAAGGCCTGTCTCTTATACACATCTGACGCTGCCGCCGACTCC
>USHK01000239.1 GCA_900554375.1 uncultured Sutterella sp. | reverse complement strand
CGATTGAAAGGCAGGGGGCATTCTCTGCCGGAGGTACGGTTATTGAAGCCAAGAAAACTTTCGATCCGTACCATCCGGAACCCGATGCTATGACGCTGCATGGCGATCATGCTAATGTGATTTACCAAATTCCTGCCTATGCCAAGAATGTATCTTTGATGTTCCTGCACGGCGCGGGCCAGTCTATGAGAACTTGGCAGACGACGCCTGACGGCAGAGAAGGCTTTCAGAGCGTGTTTCTGCGTAAGGGCTATCCGGTTTATTTGATCGACCAGCCTCGACGCGGAGATGCGGGCAGGGCAACCGTCGATGGAACGATTAAAGCGAGCCCAGATGAACAATTTTGGTTCGGTCAGTTCCGAATGGGCTTGTGGCCGAAGTTCTATGACAATTCTGCCTTTGCCAGCCAGAAGGATCTGAATTCTTTCTGGCGTCAGATGACGCCGAACACAGCACCGTACAATGACAAGGTCATCGCGGATGCTGTTACCGAGGCTCTAAAGAAGACTAAAGACACCGTTCTCGTTACGCACTCCCAAGGTTGTGGACCGGGATGGCTGATCGGAACGGAGGCCGGAAACAATCTGAAGGGGATCATTGCCTTTGAACCGGGTTCCGGCTTTATTTTTCCTGAAGGCAAAGTACCCGCTCCGATTCCGAACAACAGTTTCTTTGGTCCGACTAAAGCTGTCGGGGTTCCACTTAGTGAGTTCAAAAAGCTGACAAGGTTCCCTATCCTTATTGTTTACGGGGACAATATACCGGAGACCGAAGTAAAGAATCCTTACCAAGATTACTGGAGAGCAGCTTCAACGATGGCCAAAGAATTCGTTAACGCCGTCAATACCGAAGGCGGTCACGCCAAAGTGCTCCATTTGCCGGACATTGGTATCAAGGGAAATACGCACTTTCCTTTCTCCGATAAGAACAGCGCAGAAGTTGCCAAGTTAGTGGAAAAGTGGCTTAGCGACAACGTTAAGTAAATGAGCTCTGAGGAGATCGGTCAAAGACAAAATCTTTGGCCGATTTTTCCGTGGTTTTGAGATAGGTGGAAAGACAAAAGAAAGACGACATTATTTTAAGAGGCTGAAGGTTCTCAAACTTATAAAACATGAATGTGGATATGCCGCTGAATGAACTGGCGCCGATCTCAGGCATTTCCGGTTCTGGTAAGTTCTCCTTAGCCTTTAGTGTGCTTTGCGCCGAAGGATCGAGCCGCTGCTTAAAAGATTTTTGACTTTAAGTGCTGGTACGAACATCCTGAAAGGGTTTCCGCTCGCTATCTGAAGAAAGTTCATCGAAAAAATCAAACGGAGAGCTATAAGAAGGCCTCTGAAATGAAAAGACCTTCGAAAATCGCGCTTGGCTCTTGCGATTTTCGAGATTAGTGTTAATTGGCTAACAGTTTTGATTCTTTGGAAGTAATATAAATTCAAAAAACGTCTTATCAAGAGTTTTTTATGCTAAAAATAAGATGATTGAATAAATCGTATTATTCTCAAGGAAATATGATGAAAAAATTGTTAGCCGCATCTTCTTTTTTAGTTCCTTCCCTTTGCCTTGCTTCTTCAGTAACCATGTACGGAGTTCTGGACGGCGGAGTTCAAGTATCGAAAGCACCGGGCCAAGATACCATGGTACAGATGGCAAATGGATTTCAGTCCGGGAACCGTTTTGGCTTCACCGGCTCCGAAGATCTTGGAAACGGAAACAGTGTTGTTTTCCGGCTTGAGCAGGGTTTTAAGTTAAACAATGGCGCTGAGCATAAGAGCGGACTTAGTTTTAGTCGTCAAGCGACTCTCGGTGTAAAAGGAAAATTCGGAGAAGTGGCTTTCGGCCGTATGGGCGGCTTATCCTCCGACTGCGGCTCTTATTCAATACTGCCTCTTTCTTTCGTTGGCACTTCATTTTCCCCTAAAGGGGACAGTTATTCCGCACTGATTGTGACCAATCGGTACAACAATTCCATCGTTTATAAAACTCCCAACTTTAACGGCCTCACAGTCTCGCTCATGTATTCGAACGGTCTCTCTGACGACGATCAGAAATGGAGCCTCGATAATCATTATTACGGAGTCGGAGCAGTTTTCACTAAAGATAAAGGAACTGTTACTGCAATCGCTGAGTATTTAGACAACAAAGCAGAGCGTTCAGCATTGAAAAATAAGCTTGACGGAACAATGCTTCTGACTTTAGGAGGCGGCTACGATTTTGGTTTCCTAAACTTGGCAGCTACTTACCAATTTTCGAATAAGGCAATGCTGATTGAAAATTATATGGACGCTTCTAAATTTATTGGAGGCGCTGATTTGCGCAAGGGGGCAAGACAGCATGCCGTTGTTCTTTCTGGAGATGTTCCTTTTGCAGGAGGGCGCCTCGGTCTTCAGGTCAACTATGCCAACGGTAAGTTCTTAGATGTGAAAGAAGGCGAAAAAGATTATTCCGTCATTTCAGTTGGCTCGGCCTATATCTATCCTTTAAGCAAGCGTACAAATATATATGTTTACGGCGGCTACGGAGCAACTAAAAAAGCTTTAAAGACCGCTGACGCCAACGATCTCCGAGGCTATTCCGTCGCTTTGGGTATGCGTCATAAATTTTAATTTTTAGCTTGCTTAACGAAAGAGGAAAGAAGATGTTTTTCAAAAAAGCCGTACTGGTAATTGCCTTATCCTCAATTGGGATGTTCGCTGTCGGTGCTTCTGCTGCCGGTTTTGATGTAACTGATGTCGAAGGGCGTAAGGTTCATTTCGATGCGCCTCCGAAGACATTTGTCGTAGCAAATTACATTGCAAATTTTATGATGGTCGGCGGCTCTCCAAGTTTGGATAAAGTAGTTGCGCTGACAAAAGACGGTTGGGAGGATACTCGTTATGGAGAGTACCAAGTTTTCACCAAATCATTTCCGAAGATGAAAGAACTGCCGAGTATCGGCGGTTATCACGATGATATTCTGAATGCTGAAAAAATCCTTGCATTGCATCCAGATGTTCTTTTGATCGGTAAGACTCAGTTTGCTGAGAATAATCAGAGAATTAAAACATTCGAGAAAGCCGGCATTAAGGTGGTTGTTCTGGACTACCATGCAATGACAACGGCAAATCACACGCTGAGCACAGAAATCTTAGGAAAGTTATTAAATAGAGAGAAGATCGCAGAGGCCCAGAATACTGTCTCTTATACACATCTCCGAGCCCACGAGACGCTCA
>USHK01000238.1 GCA_900554375.1 uncultured Sutterella sp. | reverse complement strand
CGTCGGCAGCGTCAGATGTGTATAAGAGACAGGAGAAAGTCTTTCTGAAGCTTGGATTCGTTACGCATACGATCAAAGAAGAAACAGCCGTCATCAGAAATATTTTTATCGCACTGACCGCGAATAATATTTCTCAACTGCACCCAAAAATCCCGCGAATCAGCGGGATTTTTGTTGTTATTGAATCGGAGTTTTCTTTACGGAAATAATCCCTGCCTTCTCTCGCCATGCTTCAATCCATCCGGTAAGCAAAACGGTATCGGCAACCTCGACGGTCAGTTTAAAAGTTCCGTCTCTGCGTTCTTCAAGCCTTTGCATCCGGTTAAACGGCGTCTCTTTCAAAATCAAGGCCGTCTGCCGGCTCTTAAAGACCATTTCCAATAACACTTTCTGAGCGTTTCCGTAATTGAAGGGACTCCTGTCGACATAGCTCTGAAGGTCAAATCCTTTCGGTTCTTCTGCAATAAATGAAGTAAGTTCAACCTTCTTTATACGGTGAAGAGCGAGATTTCTAATTTGCGTGGTATCTTCGTAACAGCAAACCAAATAAAGCCGCACGTCCTGCTGCACCAGTCCCAGCGGCGACACACGCAAATGAACCTCCTCTTCGTTCTCGCTTCTGAAATAAATAATGTCGAGTTTGACTTGTTTAAATAATCCTTCCGACACCTTATTGAATATTGAAGGCCGAATCGTCGGAGGACATAGAGGCAGACTTCCGCTCACGAAGCGAACTTTGCTCAGCCAGCGTTTTTCCGGAGAAGAACCTGCAGCCGTGTGCATATAGTTCTCCGCCGCATCGAACAGGTAGGAAAGAGAATTCGTCAGATCAGGAGGCATCTGATAACGCAGATGCTCTCGTGCGAGCAGGAGCAGCAGAGCTCCGTCCGCACCAAGTCCGACTCGGTCAAGATCATTGGAATTTAATAAACGGCGATAACCGAAGGGTTTCGATTTATCGTCGCACTGGACTCCCATGTCGCTTTCAGACAAAGCTTTTAGGTAGCGCTGCAGTGTGCGTCGGCTTAGCTCAAAGCCGGCAGCGGTCAGCTGCTGATGCAAGTCCGTAGTAGAAATCTTACGATTCAGAGGAATCCGCTTCAGCACCTCCAATAGCATTTTTGCTTCCTGAAGGGAGGAAGTCTCTCGGGCCATGTTCACACTCCTAAAGAAAAGCTCCCGAGTATCGAACCGCGGGAGCTGTGAGGTTACTGCATCAGAAAATTATTTCTTCATGAGATTTAACTTCTTGGCAATCTCTTCCTGGCTGTCATACACTGCCTCACCCTTCTTCGGCTGCAGCTTGGTATAAGAGCCGTCGGAATTCATAATCCAAGCGTGGATATTGTCCTTCAGCTGAGGAATCACGATCTGGTTCATCACGTTGTTGCGCAGATTTTCCTGCAGCAGCGGCGTCAGTACCTCGATACGGCCGTTAAGGTTACGGGTCATTAAATCGGCACTGCCGAAGTACATCTCTTCATCTCCGTTATTGTGGAAATAGTAGATGCGGGCATGCTCGAGCAGACGTCCGACAATCGAGCGAACTGTTATCGTATCGGAAACTCCGGGCAAACCGGGACGCAGACTGCAAATACCGCGGACGATACATTCAATCTTCACACCGGCACGGCTGGCTTCATAAAGAACCTTCACCATTTCATAGTCAACAAGCTGATTGCACTTGATGATGATGTGACCGTTTCCGTGCTTCTTGTGCTGTTCGATTTCACGTCGAATGAGCTTGGTAATACCCGGACGCAGAGTGTGCGGGGAAACCAACAGTTTGCGGTAGTGATTGACGACGCCGTAGCCGGTCATCACGTTGAACAAATCCTGAACATCGTCGTTAATGTCCTTGTTTGCCGTGAATAAACCTAAGTCGGTATAGATCTTGGCAGAGGCCGCGTTGTAGTTACCGGAACCGATATGAGTGTAGCGCTCCAGTTTGCCTTTTTCACGGCGAACAACGAAGCAGAGCTTTGCGTGGATCTTGAGGCCTGCAAAACCGTACACCACATTAACGCCGTTACGCTCCATCTCCTCGGCCCAGTTAATGTTCTGTTCTTCGTCAAAACGTGCTTTCAACTCAACCACGGCCGTAACCTGCTTGCCGCGGCGGCGAGCTTCGAGGAGAGCTTTGGCAACAGGAGAATCACTGCCGCACCGGTATAACGTCTGCTTAATCGCAACAACATTCGGATCCAGCGCGGCTTGCTTCAGGAACTCTAAAACGCAGTTAAAGGAGTCATACGGATGGTAGACGAGAATATCGCGCTTCCGAATTTCATCAAAACAGTTGCGGTCCGGCTCGAAAGCCTTGAGTGTCTTCGGATGATCTGCCGGGTATTTCAGAGCCGGGCGATTAATCTTCATCATACGGCCGAATTCGGAGAAGGCCAGCGGAATGCGGCAGCGGTAAAACTGATTAGGATGGAGATCCAAGTGTTCATAGAGGAAGTCCTGCAGGCGCTGCGGCATCCCCTTTTCAATTTCCACACGAACGATGGAACCGAAACGGCGCTGTTCCACATAGTCACGAACAGCAGAGAGCAAATCGTCGGCTTCGTCTTCTTCGATTTCGCCATCGGTATTACGGGTGATGCGGAAAAGACCCTGAGACTTGATCTTGTAGCCGGGGAATAAGGTATTCAAGCGATTACCGATAAGATCCTCGATCAAAACGATCACACCGTCAGTAGTAGCATAAGAAAGGTCCGGTGTAACGGTGTTGTCTTTGTTGGAAACAAACAGGAATCGCGGAACGTTGTTCGGGCACTTAAGACGGGCAAAACGATTCTTAACAGAAATACCGCTTTCCACCGCTTCGAGCTCCATCACGAAGTTCAAGCTCGTGTTGGAAATCATCGGGAACGGACGGCCTTTGTCCACCGCCTGCGGAGTAAGAACCGGGAAAATATCTTCGTCGAAATACCGATTCATTTCCTTTTTCTGAGCGGCGTTCAGCGCGGCGTACTTAGAGAAGCGAATGTCTTTCTTCTCGAGTTCGGGCTTGAGGGTGTCGATCCAGAGATTTTCGGCCGCATCGACAATTTCAGTCACTTTGCGGCGAATTTCAGAAAGCTGGCGAGCGGGCGGCATCTTATCCGGGCCCGTCGGTTCAGCACCGCTTCTAGCCTGTCTCTGAACATTCATCACACTGTCTCTTATACACATCTGACGCTGCCGACGACTCCTTACGTGTAGATC
>USHK01000237.1 GCA_900554375.1 uncultured Sutterella sp. | reverse complement strand
GCAGATCTCCAAACTACCTTGGTTTATTTAGAGCCAAATCAAAAAGGCCTCTTTAAGCCCGGAGATTCCATTTTAGTTTATTGTTCAAAGGATGCTTCTGGGAAATGGAAGGCCGTGTACTGGGAGAAATCGACCAAGCAACTGCCAGAACTTCGCAAAAAATTCAATGAAGAAGTGAAATTTTTTGACGCAGAAAAAGGTTTTGGTTTTACCTCTGGAGGCATATTTCTTCAGAAGAGAGCGTGTAAGGTGGAAATTAGTTCTGGAGATGTTGTGGTGGGAGAGGCCGTCAAAAGCTTCAATAAAAAACGAAATCAATGGGGATGGACTGCATTGTATGTCGAGAAAAAATCGTTTAATCAATGAGGTTAACGGTAAACTTTTCTCCCTTATGTGTCAGGAGCTCGGTGTGGCAGTTCCTGACATTTCATTCCAACATCAAATTACAATGGGCCCCTTAATAGAACGAGGACACCATGACACCACTAATAGCCGCGAGAAGATACTTTTGGGGAGCGTACAGCTTTTCCACTCTCGGAAGATTTGTCCACGGCATGGCGCTATCGTGGGTGGTTTGGACTCAAACGCATTCTCCTCTCTGGCTCAGTGCGATTGCACTGCTGTCTGCGCTGCCTTCTTTACCGCTGGCGCCCGTAGCGGGTTCCATGGCGGATCGTTTCCATCGTCATCATATTCTTTTAATTACACAGACAATTGGTTGCGTGATCGCGGGGCTTACGGCGTTTCTTTCTTTTTTCGGATATCTCAATCCGTATAACTTGGCCGTGTTAGCACTGATTTTCGGCATTGTGACCTCTATCGACGGTCCTTCTATGCATTCGATGCTGGTAGAAACAGGGGAGACGGTTTCTCAGGCCGTGGCGCGTCAGTCTCTAGTGATGAATGTGGCTCGCTCCATTGCGCCGATGCTGGCGGTTTTGATTATCGAAAGCTTCTCGGCGACTTGGTGTTTCGCTATGAACGCCATTTGCTTCATTCCAATGATTGCGGTGATGGCGGTTGTCAAAATACCGAACCGCACCACGAGTGAACAGCGGGAAGAAAGTGTGGGCGTGACTTCCCGCCAGCTCTTCATGACTTATCCTATCCTTAGAGAAGTTTTGCCGCAGGTTGCCTGCCTTTCTATCCTGGTGATGCCTGCCGTGGCTTTGCTGCCCGCGATTTCGTTGAAAGGCAGTGAATTAATGAGCTTCGGTTCCATGTCTTCAGGATTAGGCTTCGGAGCAGTCGCGGCTGCTGTACTGATGCAGCGAAACCGTCGCATTATTCATCATGTGACGACGGTTTGGACCGGCGGCTGGATTACCTGTATTGCCTTTGCTGTTTTGCCGGCATTGGAGACTGTGACTTCACAGTGGCTCTGCGCTTTGGTCGCCGGAGGCGCACTGACATTTGCTTTAGCGGCGGCCAATAATCTCGTGCAGTGCAAGGCTCCGGATGTCTACCGCGGCCGCTTCTCCGCGATGTATCTGGCGGTCATGCTGGGATTAGTGCCGGTCGGACAGTTGATTTTAGGTTTTGCCTCCGAGCACTTCACGGCGGTAGCTGCGGTTCGCGCCTGTGCCGTGATTGCAATGGTGCTGATGGTGTTGTTCGCCTTCCTCTTTTCAATGCCAAAGACCGTAGAGACGAACGATCCTGACTAATCCGTCCACCAGTCGTAGATATTCTCAAACAGTTTTGCCTTGACGAAAACGTTTCGGCCGCTTTTATATAAGAGCTCTTTGTTGATCCAGTCGGAGAAAATCCGACTTACAGACACGCGGGTCAGGTTGACCACAGCGCCGTATTGTTCGTTGGTCAAATCCAAAGGAATCCTATTCCAATCCGTGTCCGAAATTGGAACCTCGTAGTTGATCAGCAGCACCTTAAGAAAGCGTCTTAGGCGCTCTGAGGGCTCGAGTGTAAAGTTTGCGACCATTGCCTCTAATGAACACTCTTGCTTACGGGTAACGTGAGCTGCCTCCCGAGCGGCGAATTCACTATTGCTTTTCATTAAATCGGTGAGGACATGCGGCTGCATGATGAGCACCTCGCATGGGCCAATGGCTCGGGTAGTGACATTGACCCGATCCCCGGTGATGACGGACAAGTCACATGCTGAACATCCGGGGATCAGTAGGCTTAAAACACTCGGATGACTTTTGTAACGGTCTGCAACATAGTAAGCAGCTGCTCCTTTGGTGATGAGATAGAGCTTCGACGGCTCACCTTTTCCTTTGAGCAGATGACCGGGCCGGATAGAGCCGGGGACCCCGTATTTGCGGAATAATTCCTGAGTTTCGGGTAATTCTTTAGGCGGAATCCAGGGGTGGGTTTTAAAAATTTGTCGCATATTTAAGTACTTAATGAGTGCATAATCATTTTTGCACTGGCGAGAAGTTTTTAACAGTCAGTCACGTATTAACACCTAGTAAACGATAGACAAACGATTCTGTCAAAGGCACTATTACGGGATGACTAAAAACCAGCAGTTTAAGAAACAAACACATAGAGGGGATTCCTCCGCTCTACGCGCTTGTAAGGAAGAACCTGTTTTCAAGGGCAAAAAGGTTGTCGCGTCCCTGGCGCTGGCTCTTGCTGCCTTATTGGGGCTAGGTTCTCTGGGCTCACAAAATGCGTTAGCGGTCTCCACCCCAAAGGCGGCCGTTGATGCTAAAGGTCCGCAGGCAGAGCCTCCGCTGAAGGTTAAATCCTTGAGCTACTCTAATTTTGAACGAGAGGATTTAACAAAGCCGTTCGAATCAGAAGAACAGATCATTGATCGAATGGAAACCAATGCCGCTCGTTTCATTTCGGAGCACTATCGCGTAGACCGCGAGGATGCTGCAGAGATTGTTGAACAGGCGTTTACCTCCGGAAAAAATCATGACGTTGATCCTTTGTTGATTTTGGCTATCATTGCCACGGAATCTTCTTTTGACCCGAAGGCCGGCAGTTCTGTCGGGGCTAAGGGTCTTATGCAGGTTCACGCTAAAGTTCATGCCAAGCGCTTCAAAGAATTCGGCGGCCTTAAGGCTGTTCATGAAGTGGAGGCAGGAATCGAGGTGGGAACTCAGATTCTTAAAGAGTATCTGAATAAAACCGGCTCCCTCAAAGGCGCTTTGAAATATTACGTCGGCGCGGCCAAGCATTCGCATGACGGCGGGGACAGCCTGTCTCTTATACACATCTGACGCTGCCGACGAC
>USHK01000236.1 GCA_900554375.1 uncultured Sutterella sp. | reverse complement strand
ATGAGCGTCTCGTGGGCTCGGAGATGTGTATAAGAGACAGAGATGATCCCCTATCTTTACGAGAATTTCGGCAACGCCGCCAGCACGAGCCACGAGTATGGTTGGAAGGCGAAAGAAGCGGTTGAAAATGCTCGCGCTGAAGTCGCAGCACTAATCAATGCCGACCCGAAAGAAATCGTGTGGACCAGCGGAGCAACAGAGAGCGATAACCTCGCTATCAAAGGTGCAGCTCGTTTCCACAAGGACAAGGGCAAGCATTTAATCACGGTAAAGACCGAACACAAAGCGGTTTTGGACTCCATGCGTGAACTCGAACGCGAAGGGTTTGAAGTCACATATATGGACGTTGGCAAGGACGGTCTTTTGGATCTGGACGCTTTAGCCAAAGCCATGCGTCCTGATACCACGCTAGTTTCCGTAATGGCGGTCAATAACGAAATTGGGGTCATTCAGGACATCGAAAAAATCGGTGAAATGTGCCGTGAACGTGGAATTCTTTTCCATGTCGACGCCACTCAGGCTGCCGGCAAGATTCCTTTGGATATGGAAAAACTCAAGGTGGATCTGATGAGCCTTTCCGCTCATAAACTCTACGGACCGAAAGGCATGGGTGCTCTATATGTTCGTCGTAAACCGCGCGCTCGTATCGAAGCGATTATTCACGGCGGCGGCCATGAAAGAGGTATGCGTTCCGGTACGCTCGCTACCCATCAGATCGTGGGTATGGGAGAAGCATACAGATTGTGCCGTCTGGAGATGGACGAAGAAATGAAGCGTATTGGTGCGCTTCGCGACAAACTCTGGAAGGGCTTAAGCGAGATTGAAGCCGTTCACGTCAACGGAAGCATGGAACACAGAGCTCCGTTCAATCTGAACGTCAGTTTCGCTTTTGTCGAAGGTGAGGCTCTGATGGCCAGCTGCCCGGAAATCGCGGTTTCTTCCGGTTCAGCCTGCACTTCCGCCAGCCTGGAGCCTTCCTATGTTCTGCGTGCTCTCGGTATTGACGACGAATTGGCCCACAGCTCTATTCGCTTCAGCCTAGGCCGCTTTACGACGGAAGAAGAGATTGACTTCACCGTCAAACTCATCAAAGAAAAGGTCGCACAGCTTCGTGAGATGTCCCCGCTTTGGGAGATGTACAAAGAAGGCGTGGATATGAAACAAGTTAAATGGACGGAACACTAATAAGGAAAGAAAAGAATGCAATACAGCGATAAAGTGATGGACCATTTCCAGCACCCGAGAAATGTGGGCAGACTGGATAAAAATGATCCGAACGTGGGAACCGGCACCCGAGGGGCCCCCGCCTGCGGCGATGTTTTAAGTCTCCAAATCAAGGTCAATGACAACGGCGTAATCGAAGATGCCAAGTTCAAGACCTATGGTTGCACCAGTGCTATCGCTTCCAGCTCTTTGGTCACCGAACTGATCAAGGGCAAGACGCTGGAAGAAGCCGAACAGCTCAAGAACACGGCTATTGCCGAAGAACTCGAACTTCCTCCCGTTAAAATTCACTGCTCTATTCTTGCTGAAGACGCAATTAAGGCTGCAGTAAAGGATTATCGTCACAAACAGGCTCAGATTAAGGAAAAATAATGTCGGTAACATTGACAGAGAAAGCCGCCGCTCATGTTGAAGAGTTCCTTCGCAAACGTGGTAAAGGCATTGGCCTTAGAGTCGGTGTGAAAACCAGCGGCTGTTCCGGTATGGCCTACGCCTTGGAGTTTGCAGACAAAATCGAACCCGAAGATGAGGTCTACGAGAGCTATGGAATCAAAGTAATTGTTGATCCCAAGAGCCTGCCTTATATCAACGGAACCGAGCTGGACTTTGTTCGCGAAGGTCTTAATACCGGATTTAAATTTAAGAACCCGAACGAGAAAGAAAGCTGCGGCTGCGGCAAATCTTTCCACGTCTAATTGGAGCGGAGGCATTATGGCGGCGATGAACCCTTTTGAAATTTTCGGTCTGAAGCCTCAGTTCAGAATCGACAAACAAAAATTGGATGAAAAGTATTTTGAGATCCAAAAAAAGGTTCATCCCGACCGTTTTGCTTCGGCAAGCGATACTGAAAAAAGAGTTGCTCAGCAGTGGGCAACTCTGATCAATGATGCGTACCAAAAACTCAGTGCTCCGATCCAGCGCGGCAAAGTCCTTTGCGCTCTGCGCGGGCATCCGATTGATGAGGACAGCAGCGGTTCCATCTCTGAGGATTTTCTTTTAGAGCAGCTCGAGCGCCGAGAAGCTATTTCCGATGCGAAGGACGCCGGAGATACTGCTGAGCTTGAGAGCATGAAGAAAACCATTGAAAAGGAAAAGGACGAACTGCTCAACGAAGCGGCAGACGCGTTCGATGTGAAATCTGATGTCTTGCTGGCGGCGGAGGATTTAAAAAAGGTCATGTTTTTAAATCGCCAGCTACTGGATTTTGAATAATGTCACTTCTGCAAATTGCCGAACCGGGAATGTCGACAGCACCGCACGAAGAGCGGTTTGCTGTCGGTATTGATTTGGGCACCACGAATTCATTGGCGGCTACCGTTAGAAACGGCTCTCCCGAAGTCCTCGTCGACGAAAAGAATCAGAAACTGCTTCCTTCTGTTGTCCATTACGAAAAGAACGGAGGCGTGGTTGTCGGCGAAGAAGCCCGTTTGCGTGCAGAGGCAGATCCGCTTAACACTATTTCAAGTGTCAAACGCCTGATGGGCCGCAGCGCTTCGGAACTGCAGAATAACCGCTATATGCCCTATGACTTCATCAAAGGCGAGGGCATGGTGAAGCTCAATACGGCACAAGGCGCGAAGAGTCCGGTGGAAGTATCTGCAGAAATCTTAAAAGTCCTGAAAAAACGAGCTGAAGATGCATTGGGCGGAGAGCTTGTCGGTGCAGTGGTCACAGTTCCGGCTTACTTTGATGAGGCACAGCGTCAGGCCACTAAAGACGCAGCAAAACTGGCGGGACTCAATGTTTTGCGTCTTCTGAGCGAACCGACCGCAGCTGCTTTAGCCTACGGCCTTGATACCGGTGCGGAGGGCCTTTATATCGTTTACGACCTGGGCGGCGGTACTTTTGATGTCTCCGTTCTTCGTTTGCGCAAAGGCGTTTTCGAAGTCTTGGCAACCGGGGGCAACAGCCAACTCGGGGGAGATGACTTTGACCAGCGTCTCTACTGCTGGGTTACTGTCTCTTATACACATCTGACGCTGCCGAC
>USHK01000235.1 GCA_900554375.1 uncultured Sutterella sp. | reverse complement strand
TACACGTAAGGAGTCGTCGGCAGCGTCAGATGTGTATAAGAGACAGCTTCTGCAGGTTGGAAGAACAATTTCACACGACCTTTTTTGACGTGCCCGATCAGCTTAGCGGCTGTGGCCAGCACCATGGCGGTGTGAGAGTCGTGACCGCAGGCATGAATGCAGGTATCCTTTCCGTCGATGACAAAGGGAAGGGCGTCCATATCAGCTCGAAGCATGACAGTGGGTCCGGGTTCCGTGCCGTCGATGTAGGCTACGACGCCGGTTCCGCCGATTCCGCGGATCGGTTCAAGGCCCATTTCCTTAAGTTTTGCTGCGACGTAATCACTGGTCTTGTGTTCGTTAAAGCCGAGTTCCGGGATCTGGTGAAGATCGGTTCTCATGGCTACTACATCAAAATCTTTAGTGTCCATCTTATTTTCCTTGTTGAGGTTATCCTCGATGATTGTTAATTAGAAGAAGTTTCCTTTTCAGGGACATCTTCCTTTCGGTTGGATCCCGCTGTCATAGCGAAGCGGAAGAAACGGCACTCGAGGGGGCCGTTGAAAAAAACGATTTTTTTAGACTCTTTAAGCCGCATTTGGCGCGGCAGTTCCCGATCACTTGTAAGCATCCATACCGTCCAGCCTGCGAAATTGCGCTTGAGGTTATCTGCAACGTTTTTCATCATGGATGCAACGCTCGCTGATTTCGGATTGGACTGCTCACCGTAAGGCGGGTTGGTTACGATCAGCCCCGGTTTTTCTGAAGAGGGCCGAACTTCACGGGCGTCACACGCTGTGAAGCGCACTTTCCCTTCATTTACCCATTGAGAAATACCGGCAAGTACGGCATTCTTCTGGGCGCGGTCGACGATCAAAGTAGAAATATCGCTTCCGGCGAGATTAACCGGGACGTCGAAGTTAATCGCCATGCGTGCTTCTTTTTTGATGCGCTGCCAAGCGGTCGAGTCAAATCCGCGGAAGCGTTCAAAGCCGAAGCGGCGGTTAAGGCCCGGCGCCATATTGCAGGCGATCGTGGCGGCTTCAATAATGATCGTACCGGAGCCGCAGAACGGATCCTGAAGCGGCTGATCCGGAGTCCAGCCGGCAAGACCTAAAAGACCTGCGGCAAGATTTTCCTTAAGCGGTGCTTCACCCTTGGCCTCACGCCAACCGCGTTTAAAGAGGGACTCTCCTGACGTATCGAGATAAATAATGCAGCTTTTATCCGTTAAATGCACATAGATGCGGATATCCGGATCATGCTTTTCGACATCAGGCCGTTGACCGTCCGTCTCCCGGAAATAATCGCAAACGGCGTCCTTTACGCGTAAGGCTGCAAAAGCTACGCTTTTAAGCGGAGAGCGACGGGAGGAGAGTTCAATCTTGAAGGTGTTTTCAGGTGTGAAATACTGTTCCCAACGGAAAGATTTTGCCAATTGGTAGATATCTTCTTCCGTACGGTAGGGACCTTCGGCCACTTTCAGGAGAATTCTGGAGGCGTAACGAGTCCACAGGTTTACCTGCATCATCTGGCTCATTTCTGCGCCGAACCAGCAGCCGCCTTTCTCTAATCGGAATTTTTCAATGCCGAGCTTTTTTAGTTCCTCCGCGAAGAGTTCTTCTAAAGAAAGCGGGACGACTGCGTAAAAAGGTTTAAGCAAAGTATTCACAAGAATTCCTTCTTCATTTGAATTGAATTGTAGGCCTTTCGGCCTGCGGCAGTAAGATGGTTTACTACAGGGAAAATCTTACTTGCGAAGTTCGCCGTGACCGAAAACAACGTACTTTTGGCTGGTCAAACCTTCTAACCCGACAGGGCCTCTAGCATGGATTTTGTCCGTAGAGATGCCGATTTCCGCACCTAGACCATACTCAAAACCATCTGCGAAACGCGTTGAAGTATTGAGCATGACAGAGGAAGAATCGACTTCACGCAGGAATCTTTCCGAGTGCTCCAAATTATTGGTGATGATGGCGTCCGTGTGGTGAGAGCCGTATGTATTGATATGGTTGATCGCTTCTTCAAGAGAATCGACGACTTTGATCGAGAGGACAGGGGCGTTGTATTCTTCAGACCAATCTTCTTCTGTCGCGGCTTTGACAGGACCGAAATTCTCTAGGATTGCTTTAGAGGCAGGATCACAGCGCAGTTCAACACCCTTCTCAAAATAAATTTTGCCGATCTTCGGGAGAAATTCTCCGGCAATATTACGGTTGACCAGAAGAGTCTCCATAGCGTTGCAGGGAGAATAGCGTTGAGTTTTGGCGTTGTCGCAAACGGCAACAGCCATTTCAACATCAGCACTTTCATCCACGTAGGTATGGCAAATTCCCTCCAAATGCTTGATCATCGGTACTGTTGCTTCCTTCATCAAGCGGGAGATCAGCCCCTTTCCGCCGCGCGGAATTAAAACGTCAATGTATTCGCGGGCAGTAATTAATTCGCCGACTAAATCGCGGTCTGGATCCGTAATGATTTGAACTGCGTCGGTATTTAAGCCGTTTTTAGAAAGTGCCTGTTGAATGAGACCGGCTAAAAAAGCATTTGAGTGTTTGGCATCCGAACCTCCGCGAAGCACGGCGGCATTGCCGCTCTTTAGACAAAGCGCAGCGGCATCAATTGTGACGTTCGGACGGGATTCATAGATAATAGCCACCACTCCGAGCGGTACACGCATTTTGCCGACTTCAATTCCGCTCGGCTGAGGGCGCACATCCGTGATTTCTCCGATTGGATCGCGAAGTGCGGCGATTTGGCGAAGTCCGGCGGCCATTTGCGCTACGGTGTCGACAGAAATCGTTAAACGGTCAATGAAAGCTTTAGAAAGACCGTTTTTCTCGGCTTCTTCGATATCCAGGTTGTTGGCCTTTAAAAGATCCTCCAAGTTCCTGCCGAGCAAATCGGCCAAGGCTAGAAGAATATCGTTTTTTTGTTTGGAAGAAGCTTTCGCCATGAACAAAGAGGCAGAGCGTGCCTTCTTGCCGATGACGGCGATTTTTTCATGGGCGGTTGAGCTGACAATCGTAGAAACCATAAACTTTACTTCCTTTTAAGTGAGAGCATGAGGCAAACGGCTTTGAGTTCCTGCCAAACGTTACCGTCGCTGTTCTCTACGAAGAGTCCTTTGCTCATGCGGTCGACATCGCTTAATCGATGAAGCATTAGCTCAAGGAGTTTGGGATTGGCCCTTCGGGCGGCCTTATTGCTGTCTCTTATACACATCTGACGCTGCC
>USHK01000234.1 GCA_900554375.1 uncultured Sutterella sp. | reverse complement strand
ATTGACCTCTATCATTTCACCGGAAAAACTTAACAAGTAGATTCCGGCAGTGGCTAGGCAAAAACCAATGAAGAAAGCTGCTGAAGGTAGTTTTTCCTTTAGGAGGACACACGAGAATATCGCCGTAAAAAACGGCGAGACAGACATGATGACGCCGACGTTGCTTGCCTGCCTGTAAGTTAATGCGATGTTTTCCAGAAGGTAGTAGAGACAAATTCCGAGAAATCCGGCCGCTCCCAGGTAAAGATTTTGTTTGCGTGTTAAACGGAACGTGTTTTTAATTGAGAGAAGAAAAAGAGCCGCAAAGCCGATACAAAAACGGATGAGCAAAATTTGGACCGGAGTAAAGCCTTGCAGAAGTATTTTTGTGGAGACAAAAGTTGTGCCCCAACAAAGGATGGTTAAGAAAGCCGCCAGATGGGCCATTGTGTTTGAGTTATTCATAGTCGTGTGTAGTGGACCCATTCTTCAAAAAAATATTTTGATAACTGCCGGGCGTTAAACCTGTGAGGCGATTAAATACATTTGAAAAATGCGCTTGATCGGCAAAGCCGCTTTTCAAAGCCACAAGAGAAGGAGGAATGCCCTGTTTGAGCAAGCTTTGTGCTCTTCTGATGCGAATGCTCAAGAGATAACTATGAGGCGTGAGCCCCAATTGCCTGCTGAAAGAGCAGATTAAGGAAGACTTGCTGACAGCGACTCTTTGGCAAATGTCTTCTAAGGTTATCGTCTCTGACGCATGTTCCTCTAAATAATCACAGGCTTCCTTAATTTGAAATGATCGAAGAGGGCGTGACAGCATCGAGGAATGTGCATTCTTCTCGAATAACCTAGAGAAAAGTACATAGAACAATTCTTCCTTTCTAAGGTCATTGGAACCTTGCAGAACGAGTTGGTGCAGCTCTAAGAAAGCACTTTCAGACGTTTCATCAGAAAAGGCAGTTGGTTTGAATTTAGGGAGGGTGTTTTTATCCGTTAGTTCGAACGAAATCTCTTTCATTCGCTCTTCAGAAATATTGAATCCCAGGTAATGCAGTAACGGAGAACCCACTGCAGGATCACATTCATGGGTGTCCTGAGGATTGAAAATTAAGAGATTATGGGGCGAAAGATGAAACCTTAGGCCGTTGCAAAGAAGATCTCGCTCACCGGAAACTATGTAGCCGAAGACGAAATAATCATGAAAATGTCTTGGAAAAGGCTGAAGATAACACTTGAGACAGTACGCTTCGACCTTGAGCGTCTCGTCATGCCTAATTGTCCGTGAGAGTGGTGCCATATTGTCTTCTTGTGTTTTTTATTACTATCCCAAAATCGGAGGAGCATGGCTTGTGAAAAATTGCCATTTTTTCCTATGCGGCAAGAAATCCTATCTTCTAAAACGAATAAGAGAGGTTTTCAGAAGATAATGTCTCGTATTCAAACGAAGAAAAATTTTAGGGTGAAGTGATGCTTAGACGCCAGTTAATTCTTGGAATCTCTTCCGGTTTAATCGTCAGCCAAGGGGTTCGGGCGAAAACCGTTTCTGACTTGGTCGTTCCTAAAGAAAGAAAACTTCAGTTAAATGCAAAGCCTTATTATCAACTGATAGAAATTACGGGGACAGCCTTTGAACGTGGAAAACGCTACGGATCCTCGGCTTCGGGAGCGATTAAAAGAAATATTGACTTTTATTCCTCTGCATTCAAAAAATCAGCGAACATTGATTGGCCGAAGGCGCAGGAACTCGCTATGAAATTTCTTCCTGTGATCGAGAAGTATTGTCCTTCATATGTTGAGGAAATGAAAGGAATCGCTGAAGGTTCGGGAAGAAGCTTTGAAGACATCCTGACTTTAAATTGCAGAAGCGAGGTACTTTTTGCTCAGGCTGATGCTTGTTCCTGCATCATTATTCCGGAAGAACGAGGCAAGAACGGTCATGTCTTTATGGGACAAACTTGGGACTGGATGGCAAGTGCAAGACAAAACTCTGTGGTTCTTAAGGTCCATCAAGAAGGTGAGCCAACCATCCTCATGATTTGTGAAGCAGGCATGGTCGGAGGAAAAGGGCTGAATTCGGAAGGTATTTCTATCTGCCTGAATGCAACTTCGGTCGGAAAAGGGAAAATCGGCGTCCCGCTTCACCTAATGATGAGAAAAGTTCTGGATTCCAGCTTGGCAACAGAAGCAATTAAAGCGGTTTCTATGCTTCCGAGAGCCGGTTCCGGCGCTTTTAATATTGCGACGCGCAGCGGATTTGAGATGGTGATTGAATTCTCTCCTGATCAATTCGATGTCATCATGAGTCAAGGGGAGCCTTTAATCCATACGAATCATTATCTTTCTTCTCTCATCGCTCCTCAAGATAAAGCTAAGAGTTTTATTCCTTCGACGTTTACACGCTACAACACCATGGAAAAATGGTTAAAGAAACACGGAGGAAAGATCGGAGAGAAGGAGATTTTCAAACTTCTAAGCAATCACGACAACTATCCGGAGTCGATTTGTTATCACGAAGATCCTCGAATCAGCGGAGAGCGTTATTGTTCTGTTTATGCCATGGTGATGGACGTGACGGCCGGAAAACTTTGGGTAACCGACGGATATCCGTGTGAAGGAAAGGTTTCGGAGTATCGGCTTTAACGCCTGAGAAAAATAATTGAGATCGAGGGGCAGTTGCGGGTAAGGCAACTGCCCAAAAGAAGACGCTATTAAATTGACTTGTTCTCAACGAGCCATAGACTTTTCAAAAAGGTTTTAAAACATGAGAAGTTAAAAATGGCTTATTTGAAAAGATTGCTTCTTCCGAAGTTCTGAAATTATCTGATCAAGTTCAATATGCGCCGGGATAGGTCGTAAGTAAAACTTTGGTTCAAAACAAAGGTGTCGGTATCACGTTATTTGCCTTTGCGAGAGGTGAGGGCATAAGTGTACATGAAAGTACCAGAGATGCTTTTGTTACCTGCTTAGACGGCAAAGGCAAGATCATGATTGACGGAAAACCTTACTTTTTAGAGAAAGGCGAGAGCGTTGTCATGCCGGCTAATCATCCGCATGCTGTTTACGGTGAAGAAGATTTCAAGATGATGCTGGTGGTAGTTTTTCCGCCAATGTAATTATCAGTCTTGTGATTTTACTATGAGCCGCCCAAGTAGCGGTTTTGCGTGCTCGAATAAACAAATGTACATATTAAGGAAGATAAACGTTAAGTCTGTAGCTGTCTCTTATACACATCT
>USHK01000233.1 GCA_900554375.1 uncultured Sutterella sp. | reverse complement strand
ACGTAAGGAGTCGTCGGCAGCGTCAGATGTGTATAAGAGACAGGCTCACTCGTGTGATTCCAAAAACGCTTCCCTTCGATGCTCCTAAGCAGATTGAAGCATGGGCGATGGAAGGTGCGCTTTTCTTCGGTTCGGTTTCCAAGCTGGAGATCGTCGCGGATCCGAAGCACATCAACGCTCCCGATGCACCGGAAGTCGTTATTTTCGATTTCACTGATTTGCTCTCGATCGACAACAGTGCCCTGGACATCATCGAGTCCTTCCAGCGCAATCTCGTGAAGCACGGCAAGATCCTGATTGTGGTAGGGGCAAGCGAGCATCCCCTGCGCCAGATGAGGCGTTTGGGTTTAGCTCAGCGGCTGGGCAAGTACATGTGCCCTGACATGGAAACCGCGCTTCAGTTAGCTCGTGAAACTCTCTACAAGAAAGAGGAACCGAACCCGAATCCGAGAGAAGAAATTCGGATTATTGAACGGAAATAACTTGTTTCTCTGAGAAGCCCGTGCGCAGCGACGGGCTTTTTGCTCCCAAGAAATCGAAGTTGTCCTTGTCTGGACAAGACCTCTTCTCTCGTGGTATATCTCTAAAAACACAAAGAAATTACCCTCGGAGGCAAGGATGGGAAACGTATCCACGGAATGGTTGGCTGCTATCAGTACGGGACGCGAATACAGCATTGATGAAAAGAAAAAAGGCTGTGCTGTTCCTGTGACGCCCTGGCTGCATCCGCCGGTCGGCAAAAGACTACGGGACTTGATTATCAAGCTTGGAACTGTCCGAGAATTGGAGCGGCAGGAGATTCTTTATCCGCAGGGCAGAAAAGTTTCCGACATCGTCCTCGTTCAGCAAGGTGTTACGGCACGCAACTTTGGCAATGCCGTTTCTGGGCCGAAAGCCGCTGCGATCTCTACACCGGGGCACTTTGCCTGCGGAAACCTCAATTTCTTAACGCGCCGTCCTTCATTGGGAACTTATTTCGCGTTGACGAAAGCTCAAGTTGTCGTATGCCCAAAAGATCTTCTGCTGCCCGTCCTTTCTACTGATCCCGACCTGTTTGCCTATACCATTCGATTATTGGAAAGCTGTACACTCTCGGACCGCGTGGGTTTTGCGCTAATGGCCTTTGCTCCGGTTGATCTTCGTCTGAAAGCTTTTGTCGTGACCTGGGCGATACATTACGGCAAGCTCTCTGTCAACGGGTTCATCAAATGCCCGATTCCGTTAACGCGAAATAACCGCTGTCTTGTCGCAAATGCTTCGCCTGTCTCCACCGACAATGCTTTGAAGCGGTGGAAAGAAGAAGGAGACTGGGTCCGGGACGGCGACTTCGTCACCTTTCCTGCTGATTTCGTTAACGACGCCTATCAATGGATGCGTTCGGCAGAGGAATGCAGCGAGTATACATATCCAAACTCTTTCAGAGAGCTTATGGAAACGCTTCCGCCGCTCACTAATCCTTGGTATTAATTTCTAATTTGTTCGGTTTAAATTTTACGAACTCGCAACCGCTGAAGCGGGTGGCTCATACGTTTTCATTAGTTTTCTTCAAACAAACGTCTTAGTTTTTGTCATTTTCCTATCCCCTCGAAAACCCTCGAGGTATCCACCATACCTTTTGGGTAGTTAAGAAATTCTTCAGTTTTTAAACTTTTCTTATCGGTTATGAAGAGCCGACAACATCATCAAGGAGGATTTTTTAAATGACATTCACCCGCAGAACCTTCATGGAAACCACTTGCGCTCTGAGCGCTGGACTCGTTTTCGGAAGCGTAGCCCATGCTTCAACTAAAGTTCCAGAAAAATGGGATGAGACCTGCAGTCTTCTCATTATTGGTACCGGCTTCGCCGGACTAGGCGCTGCTCTTGAAAGCCACTATTTGGGCATGAAGGACATTCTTGTTGTTGACAAGATGCCCTCTGCCGGCGGTAACTCCATCATCAACGGCGGTGCCATCGCAGCTGCCGGAACCGATATGCAGGAAAAAGCCGGAATCAAAGATAATGCCGATCTTCTCTACTCCGACATTCTGAAAGCCGGCGGCGGCCTCGCTCATAAGGAACTCGCCAGAAGAATTGCAGACGAATCCGTTTCCAACTACAAGTGGCTTCGTGATGAAGTCGGCGTTAAATTCAAGGCTGTCACTTACCACGGCGGTCACTCCGTCCCCCGCAGCCACGCCGTGATGGAAAACACCGGCGCCGGATTCATCAATCCGATGCTCGCAAAATGCAAAGAATTCGGTATCAAGATTCAGCTGAGAACCATTGTGGATGATCTGATCGTCAACGATAAGGGCTGCGTCGTCGGGGTTAAAGCCCGCATCAACCATCGCTTCAATCGTCCTGACAGCGGCAAAGTCGTCTACATCCGCGCTACCAAAGGCGTGCTGATTGCCTCCGGCGGTTTCAGCCAGAACGTCAAGATGCGCACCAGCCACGACCCGCGTTTGACGGACGCCTTCGGGTCTACCAACCATCCGGGTGCAACCGGCGAAATGATCCAAGAAGCTCAGGCTTTGGGCGCCAACACCATTCATATGGACTGGATCCAGTTAGGTCCTTGGACTTCTCCGGACGAAAACGGTTTCGGTCTTGCTCCGCTCGCTGTCGAATCCATGGTCGGCTACGGCCCGATGATCAATCCGACCACCAGCAAGCGCTTCATTAAAGAAACCGGCAACCGCAAAGTTCGTGCAGACGCCATCGTTGCCCTCGGCAAACCGGCGATCATCTACACCTGCGAAGCCAATATGATGAACAAAGTTGTCGGCAAGAACATGAAGTCCGAACAATTTGAGACCGCACTCAAGAACGGAGTTATCCGTAAATTTGACGATCTCAAGTCTTTGGCTGACTTCTACAAGCTTGACTATGCCACCCTTGAGAAAGAAAACGAAAAATTCAACGGCTACATGAAAGCCATGAAAGATCCGGAATTCGACTGCATGTTCTTCAAGGATGCGGTTCTCAACACTAAGGGGCCCTTCTACGCTATTCGTCTGTGGCCGCGAGTTCACCATACCATGGGCGGTCTAGAAATAAACGAAAAAGCCCAGGTTCTCGATGTCAAAGGCAACCCGATTGCAGGTCTCTACGCAGCAGGTGAAGCCACCGGCGGCGTACATGGCATGGTTCGTCTCGGTACCGTCGCTGTTGCTGACTGCATCATCTGTCTCTTATACACATCTCCGAGCCCACGAGACGCTCATGAATCTC
>USHK01000232.1 GCA_900554375.1 uncultured Sutterella sp. | reverse complement strand
AGATTCATGAGCGTCTCGTGGGCTCGGAGATGTGTATAAGAGACAGGTTCAAGAAATAAATGCGTTCGAATTGGTCCCTTGCCTCTCTGAGCGGGGCGCAAAAATCCACCTGATCAAGAAGCTGAGAAACAGACGAGCTTCCCGATTTATCCAGAGACTGGACGGAAGCAGGAGCAGCCGAAATAGGCGCTTGGGTGCCGGAACGAACCGGCGCCGGTTCAGCTCGGCTGTATAGCGGACGAGCTGCCGCTCCGATCTTGGGTTCTTTGGGACTTTTGGCGAGCGCCTCTTTCACCGAACTGATTAGGCGAGACAGAGCAATCGGCTTTTCTAGAAAATCTACAGCGCCGAATTTCGTCGCTTCAACAGCTGTGTCCAGCGTGGCGTGGCCGCTCATCATAATCACCGGAACATTAAGTTGACCGGTCGCATTCCACTCTTTAAGAAGGGAGACACCGTCATTATCCGGCATCCAAATATCAAGCAGAACCAAATCCGGGTGCTGGGTCATTGCAGATCGTGCAGCACTTGCATTCTCTGCCAAAAGAACTCCGTAGCCCTCATCGGAAAGAATTTCAGAGAGAAGCTCCCGAATTCCGATTTCGTCGTCAACAACCAAAATTACTGCCATGTTTTTCTATTTGTAATAAAACAATTCTTTTCATTTTACCGAACCTGTTCAATTCGGTCGGCTTTGTTCGTGCCAAAGACGGTGGAAAACAAAGATGAGCCTTGCGCCGCAGACAGTTCCTTCTGCATCCTTGCGGTTTTCAGCAGCAACCATCGCGCCATGCTCCTCGGCAATCTTCTTAATCGTCGCAAGACCCAGTCCTGTTCCTGAAGACTTTGTCGTGACATAAGGTTCAAAAGCATGTTCAAGAATTTGATCGGTAAAGCCCGGACCGTTGTCGGAAACATCCAACTCTACGCCCTCAACATCTCCTGCCTCATCGGTCACAACGGAAGCCCGAATGTTGACCACCAGCCTGTCTTTATCCGGTACAGCCTCCATCGAATTCGACAAAAGATTGTGGAAAACCTGACGAAGCTGGTTCTGATCCGCTTCAATCGGAGGAATTCCAGGCTGCAGCAACAAATCAATATGGACGCCCGCCGCTTGATAAAACTTCACCACTTCCACAATGAATGCTTTCAGGTCAAGTTTGTCATAGTGCGGGGCACCGATCTTGGCATAAAGACGGAAATCATTGACCATTTGCTTCATCGCCGTCACTTGATTGACGATGGTCTTCGTCGCGCGCTCGAGAATCTCCTTGTCACGCCCCTCTAATTTATCGCCGATCTTCATCTCGACGCGTTCAGCGGCCAATTGAATCGGCGTCAGCGGATTCTTAATTTCATGGGCTAAACGGCGAGCTACCTCGCCCCACGCTTCGGTTCGCTGCGCAGACACAAGGGCCGTCACGTCATCAAACACAATCAAATATCCCTGAGCGTCGCCGATCGGAAGGCGTGTAGCTCTCGCAAACAGATTTTGTTTTGTCACTGCGTTCTCCGGACGCTGATACTCACATTGGAGCGTGATGTCGGTACGTTCGTCCGTCTGCGCCATGAGTTTTTCGACCATTGCCGATGCAAATCCAGGGATCGCCTGAGCGAAAGCGGAACCAAGCCGATCGGTCAGCGGGATGCCCAAGATTCTAGAAGCACTGGAGTTCGCAGAAATAATCTTTTTTTCGTTATTCAGCACAATCACGCCTGAAGACATCTTGGCCAAAATACGCTCCAAATAACTCTTGGCCTGTTCAAGCTCGGTGCCGCGGCGCACCAGGTCAGCCTGCGTCTGGGCTAACTGTTCGGTCATGCGGTTAAAGGAACGGGCAAGTTCGCCGACTTCGTCGTCGGCCTTAACTTCTGGAATGAGATCGTATTTGCCTTCCGCAACCTTTCGAGTGCCTTCCAAGAGCATCATCAGCGGCTGGCTGATGCGGTTGGCCATAATCACCGAAAGAGCAATGGCGCCGAACATGGAGAGAAGAAGCACCAATGTCAGCGAAATCAGATAAATATTATTCAGGCCTGCACGTGCTAATACCATTTCCTGATAGTCCCTATAGCCGTTCATTAGAGTCTCGGCATTGGTAGACAGGGAAGGAGGAACGTTATCAACCACTTCCAGGAAAACGGTTTCGGAACCTGCCGGCTGCAGGACGGAGGAGCGCCCTTTCAAATAGTCGGACTGCTCGGTACGATAGGCAAAGGATGCAATACTTTCTACCGACGGCACCGGCACAATGACCCGAGCCTTCTGCATGCCTCCGGCCTCGTCGTCAATTTGCTGCCAAAAGCCGCGTGTCCGCACGGTTTGAAGCACACGGTTTGTCGGAACACTGGGAACAAGACTCCTGAATGAACTCGCGCTGACCGTGATGAAGTTACCGGCGGAATTAACCAAAACGGCTTCCTGCAGTCCCTGACGCTCCCGAGCTGCATCCAGTACTGTCAGCCAATTTGTCGGCGGTGTCTCGGAGATTTCGTTGGCAATAGCGCGAGCTTTTTGCCGCAGAGAGCTCTGAAAGTTCTCCACGACTTCTCTGCCTAGGGTCAGTCCGGAATCAAGCGCGCGTTCTACCCGGACATCGAACCAAGATTCGACGGAAGTATGGAGAAACTGTACAGAGGTCGCAAAAATTAAAATCCCCGGCACGACGCCGGTTAACCCAAGAGCCAGTGCAAACTTAGAAAGAATTTTTACGCCGTACTTTTTCTTTTGGGCTCTGCGGTAAAGCCGATACAAAAGAACACAAACCAAACCGAGAAAAACCAGCGCGATGATGCTGTTAAGCCAAAGAAGAAGCGTGTAATACTTTTCAAAAAATGTGCTGTTCTGACTCGCCAAAACCAGAAGGAAGAGCAGCACGCAGCTCACGCCGATCACTGCGATTAGCCCAAGTCTGAAATACTTGGACATTTATTTCTCCCCGGCGCCCTTAATTTCGGCGTCAAACCATCCAGAATTCAAATTCCAGCCGTCGTCTTTTTTCAGCGTGACTTGGAAGGGACGAGGAAGTTTGGATGTGTCTAAATAAAACCGAGCCCGCGCTTCATAATCTTCTGGGTTGAGATTACGGTAGGAACCTACGTAAAGATTATTAATCGTTTTAATAAATCCTAGGGCGCCTTCAAGGGAGGAAAAACTTTGCGTCATGCCGCCGATCGCAACACGATCTGTCTCTTATACACATCTGACGCTGCCGACGACTCCTTACGTGT
>USHK01000231.1 GCA_900554375.1 uncultured Sutterella sp. | reverse complement strand
GGCATACGAGATTCATGAGCGTCTCGTGGGCGCGGAGATGTGTATAAGAGACAGTGACAGAAGAGCTCTCGATCGCGGCCTCTCCGCAGCTTTGGATGTTCCCAAAAGCTACGGAGAAAACATCCATCGGCTCTCAGAATGCCTTTACGCTGAAAAATAAAGCGCAGGTGTTTGCAGAAGTGCCGTTGAGTTTGAGAGGATGCTGGGCGGTGTCTTCTGCGGCGGATACAAAAATCCGGCTGAAGGGAGAACTGGGAGGATCGGTCAGGGCCGGGAAGTTGTCGAAGGAATCGCGTTTGTTTGCGGTTGGAACTGAAGCGAAAGAAAATATATCTCAGAAGAACTTCCGCCGCTTGAACGGTTTCGGAACTATGGCGGTTTCTGTGAAAAAAGGACGTTTCGAAGGCAGTCTGGCTGCCTCGGCAGCAACCGGTGACGGGAAGCTCGATGCAGCCTTGTCGGCAAGAGCTAACTGGAACTTCTAAAACAAAAGGGAGGCCGCGGCCTCCCTTCTTTCTATAAAGAATTATTTCTTCTTGAGCTCTGCCAAGATTTCTCTCAGGAGAACGACATTTTCCGGAGTCGGAGGTGTGGCTTTTTCAGCTTCCAATTCCAGTTTTTTACGCATGGACGTAAGAGCTTTTAGCATGCAAAAGATAACGAATGCCAATAACAGGAAGTTGATAATGGCTGTCAGGAAGGCACCGTAGCCAAGCACGTTTGCCCCGGCCTTTGTCAACGCATCGTAGGTCATGGGACCTGTGTAGTCGGCGGGCATCTTCATGACCCAGAAGAGGTTTGTGAAGTCAGGCTTGCCGATGATGGCGCCGAGGATCGGATTGATAATATCTTTAACCAATGAGCTGATGATGTTGTTAAATGCGGCACCGACGATCACAGCGACGGCAAGGTCAACGACATTTCCTTTCGAGATAAATGCCTGAAATTCTTTGAAGAACGTAGAGGCTTGTTTTTGAACTGTTTCCATAATTTTCTCTATTGGAGCAATGAAACTTCCTCAATTATGCAATTAAAAAATCTATGGAATTTGGGAAAAGGTTTATTTTGGGATTTTGTTGGGAGACAAGGAATTACGGGCAAAAATTTGGGATTTTTAACCTAATCGTTTAAAATCTCAGGGCCTTGACATTTTGATTTATTTATATTTTTAAGAGAGAACGGCCTATGATGGTTCTTTACTCCGGCAGCACTGATCCTTTTTCTCAGCGTTGCCGTTTTGTGCTTTTCGAAAAAGGAATGGATTTTGAAATCCGTGACATTGATCTCTATCACAAACCTGAAGACATCAATGTGATGAACCCCTACGGCGAAGTTCCAATTCTGGTTGAAAGAGATCTTGTTCTTTACGAATCAAACATCATCAACGAATACATTGATGAGCGTTTTCCGCATCCTCAGCTGATGCCGCCTGACCCTGTTGAAAGAGCGAGAACTCGTCTTCTGTTGTTCAACCTCGAACGTGAGATCTTCAAGCATGTTCATACTTTGGAAAACAGAGCTAGCTCAGACGAAGCCCGTGTTAAGGCGAGAGAAGCAATCCGTGATCAATTGACAGGTTTAGCACCGGCTGTTGCAAAAAAGAAATATCTTATGGGAGATGAGTTCTCCATGCTTGATATTGCACTCGCCCCGCTCCTTTGGCGCTTGAACTACTACGGTATCGAACTTCCTCCTGCCGGAATGCCTGTTCAGAAGTATGCAGAAAGAGTTTTCTCTCGTCCTGCTTTCATTGAAGCATTGACTCCGTCTGAAAGAGTGATGCGCAAGTAAAAAGAAAGAGAATGGCAAACTTACCTTCAATGACTCCGTACCTCATTCGCGCTTTTTACGAATGGAGCGTGGACAACGATTTCACTCCCCAGCTTTCCGTATTAGCTGAGCCGGAGGATTATCGCGTCATTGTTCCGTCCAACTATGTAACGAACAATGAAATTGTCCTCAATATTTCCCCGACTGCGTGCGACAGCCTGCAGCTTGGGAATGACGTGATCACCTTTAAGGCCCGATTTGCCGGAAAGGTTGAGTCAATCTCCATTCCCGTCGATCGAGTTAAGGCGATCTTCATCCGTGAGGAAGGATATGGTATGCGTTTTGATGTTGAACCGATGAAAAAGCCTAAGATGAGCGGGGATCAGCCGAAACGCGGGTTTGTGAAAGTGGAGGACTAAAGTCCTCGTTCCTTACATCTCTTTACTTCTTGAGGCCTGAGTTCAACACAAACTCAAAAAAATGTGTAGAATTCAGGTTCTCGGTTAGCCCGCTTAGCTCAGTGGTAGAGCAACCGCCTTGTAAGCGGTAGGTCGTCTGTTCAAGTCAGTCAGTGGGCACCACGAAATTCTTGTTCTCGTCAGAGGTTCTGAGGGGAACCGAAAAGCTCCGTTAATCGGGGCTTTTTTCGTATATGGATTAAGCTTTCAGCCAAGCCGTGAAGCGAGAATTGCCTCCATAATCTCTGAACGTTGCGGCACCTTTAAATCCGTTTTCTTCAAAGATCCTGCGAACAGCTTCTCCTTGATTCCAGCCGTGCTCAAAGGCGATTGCCTGCACCTTTGGTGTCTTCTTTCTTATTTGTGGGACGATAGCTCTATATGCTATTAATCCGTCGGACCCGTCGGTTAAAGCGTTTCTCGGTTCATAACGAAGGGCGTCCAAGTGCTTGTCGTCTCCTTGAATATAAGGCGGATTAGAGACAACGGCATCAAAAGATAATTCAGCCGGATAGGGATCCAACCAAGAGCCTTGAACAAATTTGACGTCGGCGCTAAGCGCCTTGCAGTTAGATTGGGCCACTTGCAACGCTTCATCAGAAATATCTGAAGCCCACAAAGTTAGATCGGGACGTTCCAAGGCCAGGGTGGCCGCAATGCAGCCTGAGCCGGTCCCTAAGTCGCAGACAAGGGCATTTTTGGGGAGGTTTGCGATAAGCCACTCAACGAGACACTCTGTGTCCGGGCGTGGAATAAGCACCGACGGATTGACAAGAAAAGGTCGCCCGAAGAATTCCTGGGTGCCGAGAAGGTAGGGGAGCGGGATACCTGCAGAACGCTTATTTTCGATGTCGGTAAGTTGGCTTTCTTCGACAGAAGAAAGAACCCGATCGTCGTGAATGAGCTGGGCGGCTTTATTCATTCCGCACACTTGCTCCAGCATGAAACTTTTATCTATCGGATCCAGTGAGCTGGAGAGCAGCTGTCTCTTATACACATCTGACGCTGCCGACGAC
>USHK01000230.1 GCA_900554375.1 uncultured Sutterella sp. | reverse complement strand
GAGATCTACACGTAAGGAGTCGTCGGCAGCGTCAGATGTGTATAAGTGAGTGGGTTATTGACCTTGTTTGCCCGTTTGCTAAAGGCGGTAAGGTCGGTCTGTTCGGCGGTGCCGGTGTGGGCAAGACCGTTAACATGATGGAGCTCATCAACAACATTGCTAAGGCTTACGGCGGTTACTCTGTGTTTGCCGGTGTTGGTGAACGTACTCGTGAAGGTAACGACTTCTACCATGAAATGGGCGAATCCAAGGTTCTCGACAAAGTGGCCATGGTGTTCGGTCAGATGAATGAACCTCCCGGAAACCGTCTCCGCGTTGCCTTGACCGGTTTGACAATGGCTGAAGCATTCCGTGACGAAGGTCGTGACATTCTTCTCTTCATTGACAACATTTACCGTTTCACATTGGCTGGTACCGAAGTTTCCGCTTTGTTAGGCCGTATGCCTTCTGCTGTGGGCTACCAGCCGACACTGGCTGAAGAAATGGGTAAACTTCAGGAACGTATTGCTTCTACGAAGGTTGGTTCGATTACCTCCATTCAGGCTGTTTACGTCCCTGCTGACGACTTGACCGACCCGTCTCCGGCTACAACATTCGGCCACTTGGACGCCACGGTTGTGTTGTCTCGTGATATTGCCGCCCTCGGTATTTATCCGGCAGTTGATCCGCTTGACTCTACTTCTCGCCAGATTGACCCGCACATCATCGGTGAAGAGCACTACTCTGTCACACGTCGTGTTCAGGCTACTCTGCAGCGTTACAAAGAGCTCCGCGACATTATCGCGATTCTGGGTATGGACGAACTCTCTCCGGAAGACAAGCTCGCTGTTACCAGAGCTCGTAAGATCCAGAGATTCCTTTCTCAGCCCTTCCACGTTGCTGAAGTCTTTACCGGTACGCCCGGTAAGTATGTTCCGATGAAGGAGACGATTCGCGGCTTCAAGATGATTGTTGACGGCGAATGCGACAAATTGCCGGAACAGGCTTTCTACATGGTAGGCACGATTGACGAAGCTTTCGAAAAGGCTAAGACAATCAAGTAATCCTTGGTGAGGGTTCTGCCCTCACCGGCTACCTGGAGAATTAAATGGAAAAAACCTTAAAAGTCGACGTTGTTAATGCTGAGGAAAGCCTTTTTAGCGGCAACGCCGAGTTTGTAGCTCTGCCTGGTATCGAAGGCGAGCTCGGTATTCTGCCAGGCCATACTCCCCTGATTACGCTGATTCGCCCGGGTCTTGTTCGTATTCGTAAGAGTGCACAGGACGAGGAAGAAATTTTCGTAGCGGGCGGAGTTCTCGAAATCCAGCCCTTCCACGTTATCGTCTTAGCTGACGTGGCGATCAGAAGTAAGGATCTCGACGAAGCGAAAGCAAAAGAAGCTATGGAAAAAGCAAAGGCGGCTGCAAAGACTGCTGCCAGCGAAATCGAACTGGCGAAGGTCGAAGCCGAAATCGGTATGCTTGCCGAACAGCTCCGCATCCTTCAGAGAATCAAACACTAATACTTGTATTAGTTCTCTTAAACTCCGATCTTCTCATGGAAGTTTCGGAGTTTTTTCTTTTCTGCTTAGACTAAAATACTGAAGATGTACTCAATACTTGGAGAATCCAGTGATTTTAGTTTCTACCGATGGTTCCGAGCTTTCTGAAAAGGCGATCGTAACCGCAGCCAAGCTGGCAAAAAATCTAAATACTTGTGTTCTGGGCATAACCGTCGTCAAAGCTAAAGGTTCAGAGACTGCTACAAGAACTTTGGATGATGTTAAAGATGCTTGCCAGAGAGTCGGTGTTCCGTGCGAAGTCTCGGAAGTTGTCGGAACTTCTATTCCTGATGCTATTCTTAAAGTCGCTCAGGAAAGAGACGTTCGCTTTATTGTTATGGCAAGCCGCGGTTTAGGCACGCTCGGTTCTCTCTTTATCGGCAGTTCAACTCAACAGGTTCTTGCCAAGGCCGACAGACCGGTTCTTGTGGTGCGTTAAAAAAGGACGAACATTTGTTAAAGCGTCTTTCGGGACGCTTTTTTTGTAAGGGCTCTTTCAGGATTTGTAATTACAATCCGAATCTGTTTAATCGTAATTCTTGCAACGGCTATGAAACTTCAAAACGATACTTTTCTTCGGGCGCTCTGTAAGTTACCCACAGACTACACACCGATTTGGCTTATGAGACAAGCCGGAAGATACCTTCCTGAGTACCGTCGTACTCGCTCTTTGGCAGGAAGTTTCATGGGACTGGCAACTAACCCGCATTACGCTTGTGAAGTGACCCTTCAGCCTGTGGAAAGATATCCGCTGGATGCTGCCATTCTCTTTTCTGATATTTTGACGATCCCGGATGCGATGGGCTTAGGTTTATCCTTTGTTGTCGGCGAAGGTCCGAAGTTTGCAAAACCTGTTCAGGACGAAGCAGCTGTCAAAGCTCTTTATGTACCTGATCCTTCCGACAAACTGAAATATGTGACGGACGCCGTATGCGAAATTAAACGTGCATTGAACAACCGCATACCGTTGATCGGTTTCTCCGGCAGCCCCTTCACACTTGCCTGCTACATGGTTGAAGGAGGTAGCTCCTCCAATTACCGTAAGGTAAAGGAAATGATGTATCGTCGTCCTGACCTTTTCAATGCAATCCTTGAAACGAATACGGATGCCGTGATTGCTTATTTAAATGCCCAGATCGACAGCGGCGTAGATGCTGTCATGGTCTTTGATACATGGGGCGGCTCATTGTCGCATGAGGCTTATCTAAAGTTCTCGCTTCCTTGCTTGAAACGTATCGTCAACTCCGTCAAACGTGAGAGATACGGTCAGAAGATTCCATCTATCGTTTTCACAAAGGGCTGCGCTCCTTGGGTTAAAGAGATTTCTGAGATCGGTGCCGATGCGATGGGTCTTGACTGGACAGTCAGCCTCAGAAAAGTTCGCGCATTGACCCAGGATAGGGTTGCCCTTCAGGGCAACTTGGATCCGTCAGTGTTGTTCGCTGGCGCGGATGTCGTGAGGGAACAGGCACGCAAAGTTATCGAAGACTTCGGTCAAGTCGGGAACGGCGGTCATGTCTTTAATTTAGGCCATGGAATCGACAAAGATACCGATCCCGAAGTTGTTGCAGCTCTCGTGGACGAAGTTCATTCCTATAGCCGTAAATTCCATTCTCGCTGAGCACTTCATAGGCATTTTTCTCCCGTCTGATTTGCTCAAAATTTGCGGGAACGGGATCCTGTCTCTTATACACATCTCCGAGCCCACGAGACGCTCATGAATCTCG
>USHK01000229.1 GCA_900554375.1 uncultured Sutterella sp. | reverse complement strand
GAGATTCATGAGCGTCTCGTGGGCTCGGAGATGTGTATAAGAGACAGGTATTAGTCGCAGGAACAGGGGATGCAGGCTGAGCCGGAGCTTTCTGTTCAGTCGTAACAGTGGACAGAACGCCGCCTGCAGCAGGAGCCTTACGAACCTGACCGCCGAATGTCAGCGCCAAAGTAGCACAGAAGAAAATGGTGGAAGCCACAGCTGTAGAACGAGAAAGGAAGTTGGCGCTTCCGGTAGCTCCGAAAAGAGATCCGGAGGCTCCGCCGCCAAAGGCCGCGCCCATGTCCGCGCCTTTACCGTGCTGCAGCAGCACTAAAACAATGATTGCAACTGCAGAAATCACCTGCAGAACAACCGCAACCGTAATCAATAAATGCATAATAAATTGTATCCGTTTATTAAATCAGCCCTATTCCGCTGGCGGCCTGGGCAATCGCATAAAAATCCGCAGCTTTCAAAGAAGCTCCGCCGACCAAGCCTCCGTCAATGTCATTACAGGCAAAAAGCTCTGCGGCATTAGACGGCTTAACCGATCCGCCGTAAATAATTCTGAGCGCGGAAGCAGCTTGAGAATCCCGTGATTCTACACTATCCCTCAGTTCGGCGTGAACTAATTGAGCTTGCTGAGGCGTAGCTGTCTTGCCGGTTCCAATGGCCCAAACAGGCTCATAAGCCACCGCTCCTGTAACGAGTGCTTCGGGGCCGATCACATCAAGAACGGCATTCAGCTGCCCGATGACGACGTCGCTTGTGCGGCCGCTTTCTCGTTCTTCCAGCGTTTCACCGACGCACACGATCGGACGAAGGCCGTGCTCGACAGCGATCTTGGCTTTTGCCGCAACGATTTCGTTCGTCTCACCGTGATACTGTCTTCTCTCCGAATGCCCGACAATAACCCAGGGGCATTTAACGTCAGCCAGCATCGCTGCGCTCACCTCTCCGGTAAAAGCACCGGATTCGTGGACGGAACAGTCCTGGGCCCCGACGTTGATATCTAGGGCGCTTGTTAAAAACTTCTGGTGAAGATAGCGGATGTAGACAAAAGGCGGACACACGGCTAATTCGGTGCTCACGGGAGAAAATGTTGTGAAAACGTTCGTCCATTGGTCAATGAAATCGACCGAGCCATTCATCTTCCAATTGGCAATCACCAAACTTCTGCGCATCAGATAACTCCAATACTCTGTAGTAGAAACTAAATATCGAATTTTACTCGTTGTTTTAGGATTCGGATGGTTTCATCCAAACCACGGACTGCACGTCGGAACGCTTCTTGCCGTCGTACCCTTCCTGACAGTTGCCCGTCCGATTCAGCCACTTCCTCGACGAGCCGGACAGATTCCAGCCGACCTCTCTGCCTTTCGATTGAATGCGTTCTTCCAGCTTCAGACCGAACGTTTCCGGATCATCCTTGAGTCCGGGCTTCTTGTCGTACAGCTGATACCCTTCGCGATATTGCAGCGGAGTCAGATTCGGCATCACGACATTGGCGCCGTAAGAAATGGCGGTTTCTCGGCCCTGAGGATCAAGAACCTGCATCGCAGTAGCAGCCGCAATATTGATATTGCCCATCACCAAACGCGTCACCGCAATCATGTTTAAAGAAAGCTGAAATAGCTTCTTGTTTTCCGTTTGACCCAAAGACTTGAGATCCCCGCCCTCGCTCATGAGATACGGACCCATACCGATCATGTCGGCTTCAAGTTTCTGGAACAAACGAATATCCGCACACAAGTCTTTCAAAGTCTGCCCGGGAATGCCGATCATCACGCCGGTACCGACTTGATAACCGCATTCTTTAAGCCACTGCAGACACTGCAGACGGTGCTCGAGCTGTTTGGACTTCTTGTGGGGAACGTTATGAAGAAAATCAAAGAGCTCATGATTGGAGCTTTCAAAGCGAGCAAGATAGCGAAGATTCTTTCGGTTACCGCTCGCCTCGGCCCATTCTTCATAGACGTCCTTTGTCTGGTCTCCGAGACTTAATGTAATCCCCAGACCATTCGGAAGGCTTTCTGAAACCGTCTTGCGATGAATCTCTCGCAAACAATCCGAAATAAATGAGACAAACCTAGGATCGTTGCGCTCCCCGGCCTGAAGGCAGATGCTGCCGTAACCGTTTTCTGCCGCAAACATGGCCGCCTCCAAGATTTCCTCTTTCGAGAGCGTATATCGATGAACGCCATGATTGTCTTTACGAATGCCGCAGTATCGGCAGTCAACCGTGCAGACGTTGGAGACTTCAATGAGGCCGCGGTAGTAAACCTTATTGCCCATGAGCTCGGTTGTCTTCCTATACGCAGCTTCCTGTAGCTTCCCGCAGTCTTCTGTATCCGTCAGACTGAGCAGGCATACGATATCCTCATCGGATAAAGCATCCTTGTTCAGTACTTCATCGAGGGAGATTCCGTTCAATTTCATTACTTTTTTGTCACAGTGCATCAGTGAATCGCAGCATTATGGCAAAGACATCTGAAGCAGTCATTACAGGTTTTCGAAACAAATTGAAAGACAAAACCGACGGATTTTTCCGCCGGTTTTGTCTTTTAGCTAAATCAGAATCAAAGGGAATTAGCCTTTGATGATGTCAGGATTGCCTTGCTGCTGAGCAGCTTCTTCCTTCTTTTCCTTCTGTTCGGGCTTTTCAATCAAAGCCTTCATGGAGAGGCGGATACGATCCTTGTCATCGATCTCAAGAACCTTCACGCGAACGATCTGGCCTTCCTTGAGATAGTCGCTCACCTGGTTGACGCGTTCGTGAGCGATCTGGCTGATATGCAGCAGACCGTCGCGGCCCGGCAGAACCTGAACAATGGCGCCGAAGTCGAGAAGTCTCTGAACTTTGCCTTCATATACCTTGCCGACTTCAACGGTAGCGGCAAGCTCTTCGACACGACGACGTGCCTCTGCACCGGCGGCTTCGTCAACGGAAGCGATCGTAACGGTACCGTCGTCTTCGATGTTGATTTGAGTACCGGTTTCTTCAGTGAGGGCACGAATCACAGCGCCGCCCTTACCGATCACGTCACGGATCTTATCCGGATTGATCTTGAAGGAAACCAGACGCGGAGCATACGGAGAAAGTTCGGTCTTCGGACCCTCAACTGCTTCATGCATCTTGCCGAGGATGTGCATGCGGCCTTCCTTCGCCTGAGCCAAAGCCACCTGCATGATTTCTTTGCTGATGCCTTCAATCTTGATATCCATCTGCAGAGCAGTCACGCCGTGATCGGTACCGGCACTGTCTCTTATACACATCTGACGCTGCCGACGACTCCTTAC
>USHK01000228.1 GCA_900554375.1 uncultured Sutterella sp. | reverse complement strand
GCAGCGTCAGATGTGTATAAGAGACAGTGTCAACCCTGCGGACGTTCTGAATTCCGGTTATGGCATTCAGGTCAACACTTCCGGCGACCGTTACATGGATGAAAACAACACCTACGTAATCAAGGCCAGAACGACCGCTCAGAAGACATTGGACAACATGGGATGGGTGATCGTTGATTCCACGTGCCCGGTTCTTGATAAAGTTATTCCTAAATTCGACCGGTTGAACAGCCCGTACGGCAAAGCCGACACGATTGAAGAAGTTGCTAAGCAGGCCGGTCTGCCTCCTGCCAAGATTGTGGCGCTCGTTAAGGAATACAACGAAGCTGTCAAGAACGGCACACTGGGCAAGATGAATCCTCCCAACACTTATAAGAAACCCCATTTGATTGAAAAGGCTCCGTTCTATGCAGTTCCTCTGCAGGGCGGTATGACTGCTACCTTCGGCGGCCCGCTGATCAACACGAAGGCGGAAGTTCAAAGCTTGGACGGCAAAACGATTCCGGGTCTCTATGCAGTGGGCAATTCCTCGGGCGGTATCTTCTTCCACAACTATGCCGGCGGCGCGCAGTTAGGTGCAGCCACCGTATTCGGAAGAATTGCCGGTAAAGAAATGGCTCAGAGAGCCGCAGCTGCAAAGTAAGAGGAGATCAAAAATGAAAAAAACATTGCTCGTTTTAGCGTCCGCCGTTTTTGGTATGAGCGTTGGTCTGTCTGTTTATGCAGCTGATCCGGCACCAGCCGCCGCTCCCGCAGCTCAGCCGAAGACGCTTCAACAGATGCACGGAGCTATGTGGCCCAAGAGCAAAGATGGTTATGTCACGAAGTATCAGTGCATGCAGTGCCACGGAGCCTATGACAAACTGGCCAAGCAGACGGCAGATCTGGTTCCCAATCCGCATCATTCTCATTTGGGCCAGGTTAACTGCGAGGACTGCCACAAGGCTAATCTTTCTAAGCCTGTGCTGATGTGCAACCAGTGCCACAACTTTACCATTCGTAAAGATGGTAAGCCCATTGAGCTGGCCAAGTAATTTAGTCACTGACTAAGAACAGAAAATCCCGCCGTTTTTGAAAAAACGAGCGGGATTTTCTTCGTCTTAAGAAGGATTTTAAAACAGACGGACGCCGTTAGCCGTCAAAACAAGATCTCCGTTTGGAGTAAGGGCCGGAACGATTTCAGTTGTGTAGACTCCTTTGCCTTCGCTCAAATAGGAGTTGCGGGGAAGTGCCATAAGAGCAAATTGTCCGAGACCACCGTCAGTGGTTTGGAGTCTGAACTTCACGGAGCCTAACGTACTTCCGTTTGGTTGCTTTTTAAGTTGGCCGCTGAAAGAAAGACTTTCTTTGCCGACTTTAATTTCAGAGGGATCAACCACAGCCCAAGTTTTTCCGGAAAAGATACTGTCTCTCAGTATTTCTTCTGCCTGAGCCTCGTTGACCGGTTCAGGAGAGCAGATGAGCGGGAAACTTTCACAGAAATCTGTTCCGAAGGCCTCTTGGACTAAGAAGTCAAAGAGCACTGGTTCGGGCGGAAAGTGGGCGGTGAGGCCGGTGCTCCAGTTATCAATGCCGACTTTGAATAGGCCGCCGATTTTCAGGTTGTCAAATTTTATTTTGATCCCTTCAGTGATTTCAGATTTATTTTGGTTCTGATCGATAGAGAGTAAAGTTTTACCGACCGTAAATTGTGCGTCGCTGTCACGGTAATCTACGCCGCTGACTGAAAAGGCAAGAGCTGCAGTTTTGAGATTTCCTCCTCTAACAGTGAATTTGAATTCAGGATTGCTCAAGGCAACATTGCTCTCTTCAGAGGCAAAAGAAAAAATATCCGTCTTGAAAGAAGAATTGAGGTCTTCAATGAGCAGACTTCCGTCAGGTTGTTTAACCAGCTTCGGGACCGCACGAGACTGAATCGCTCCTAGTTTGAAGGTGTTACCGTCGACTGTTGTTTCAACTGCTTTGCTGCTGAAAACTAATAACTCGGGGATAAAACGGTAGTTATAGGTCGTCTTCAAAACAGGCTGAGCAGCTTCAATCACTTTTTTGAAGACTTCATTACCTTCTCCCTTAATCGTAATCTCACTTTCCGGCGACCACCCGAATTTCACTTTTCCGGGAAGTCTGACGGCGTCTTTATCTTTCGGCTGAGCATGACTATTGAGAACAACAAATTCCTTACTAAAGAATCCGTTGTTGACGATGTCAACTTTAACGGACTTCCATTCACTGCCCAGATATTTGGGAAGATCGGATGCGTATTCTTGGAATTTTTGACCTTGGTAATAGACCAGTCCGCCGTAAGCGCAGGCACAGGCTGCGGCACAAACTGCAACTGCTGCAGCGATCTTAGAAGAAGACATAATGACCTTATAAGAATAAACACGTACGAGTGGAGTATATCCAACTTAGCAGAGAGTTTTGGTTCAACCGTTGCCTCCCGTGTTGTTATGCCAGCCGCCGGCCGGGTCCGGAGCATTGGGTTCATCAACTGAATCATCCGGTACTCCGAAAAATTCTTCGAGCGAAACCTTGTCTTGGATTTTTTTCATGCATTGATAAAAGAGCTGTTCGTTGAGCTCATACAGACCTATGCCGTCGCCTTTTATCGTGTAATCCCACCGGCTGAGTTCAAAGGGCTTCTTCTTGTATTCGGAGTGAGGCGAGTCGGAGAGAAGTCCTGACTGTATAAATACGCTCTCTTCCGTGAGAGCGGACGAAACTTTATGGTTGGAAGAATTGATAAAAGTGATGCGCATCTTGCCGATTTTGCGTTCCGTCCAGCGAACGGTCGGAATAATCGGAAGATAGCGCATGCCGATATCTTCCATGGTGTCCGAAATCTCTATATAAACCGCTCCGTCGAGCCCCCGGTCCGTAATGAGAGCGAGACCGTTTTTCTCGAGAAGATCAACCATCTCTTTACGAGTTTCATCGGCAAAGAGCCATTCGAAAGAGTCTTCTAGGGTGCCTTCTTTGTCGGTATCTACACCTTGTACTATGACCCTCAAGTGAAGCGTAAGGTTAAGCGGAACCGTCGGACGGCGAAGCTGGGATTTTTCTACCAGTTTGGAGTTGACGTCAAACCAGCCGTGTTTTGGGGAAGAAATAGATGCGGTTGTACTGGCGATGCCTAAGAGCGTGCAGCCTTGAAGCAAGGTTACAGCAGCGATGAGGAAGGCAGCCAGAACTCTCATAACAAAAAACCGTGAATGACGTCGTCATATTAACCGAAAGGGACTGAACGAGCTGTCTCTTATACACATCTCCGAGCCCACGAGAC
>USHK01000227.1 GCA_900554375.1 uncultured Sutterella sp. | reverse complement strand
GAGCAATAACAACCGCGTTGTCACCGCCGAGCAAGATGTCGATCAAAATAATTTGAAGAACGGCCACCCAATGAATTTCGGCAAACCAAGCGATAAGCGCTTCCAATGAAATATCTCCTAAGAGTTGAAATCAAATTGACAGCTGATTGTAGCAATGCTTTGATTTTTCGTAGTTTTACCGTGCCCGTTCTTGTGAAAGAAGCGTGAAAACTTTGACGGTCAAAATTTCTGACAAAACCTCTTCGCGATGATGAAACACATCTTTAGTACGTCGGTATACTTTCGTTGTGCAATCTATCGCCGGATAGGCACCTTTTTCAGTTTTCCGTAGGCCATTGAAGGAGAACTGACAAAGGTGCCTTTTTCGTTTTTGGAGGATTTAAATGTCTTGGGTATATCTTTTCATTGCAGGAATTTTTGAAATAGTTTGGGCCGTCGCATTGAAATACGCAGATGGCTTCAGCAATTGGTTCTACAGCGCAATCACTATCATCGGCATGGTAGCCAGCGTTTACTTCTTAGCTGTGGCAATGAGGACGATTCCTTTAGGGACGGCCTATGCCATTTGGGCCGGAATCGGCTGCATCGGCGCTTTCATTGCCGGCATTCTCTTGTTCGGAGAAGCTTTCACAGTCTCCAGAACAATTTTTGCCTCGTTGATCGCCATCGGAATCATCGGATTGAAATTCTCAGCTTCTTAATTTCTAGAGCCCTTAACAGCAAGAAACTTTGTTGGATTGCGCACGGACATTCTCCTTAAAAGTGGACTGAGCACATAGTCCGAAAGTGGACTCTTTTTCTCAAAGTTCATTGGAGAAAATGAAGGCAGTCTTAAGGAGAACCTTATGCAAAACACAATAACCAAATACATAATTTCAGTAGGTCTGTCTTGCCTTTCGCTGTCAGTATTGGCAGCCGCCGCTCCTCAGCAGCCTGTAGACAAGAACCAGTGTTTCGGCTGTCATGCAACAGCCATTAAAACCTTATCAACTCGCGGTGCACATAAAAATGTGAACTGCGTTTCATGTCACGACATCAGGCCGGAACACGTCAAGGCTCCAAGCCGCGACAACCGCCCGACCACACATTTTGAATATGCCGCCTGCGGCCAGTGCCACACTGAACAGCACAAAGACATCATGGATCCGAAATACCATTACGAGTGGGCGCTCAAAAACACGCCGCCCGCTTATGCACAGTTCCGTGATATCGCCGGCGATAACTCTTTCCGAGACATCCAATTCCGTCTGCCGCGCTTCCATTCGAGCATCGTCACTGATCTTGCCAACATCCGTTCCGACGGTCGTTACCAATACAAAAAGTACACAGATCTCTCTAAACCAGCTGCTCCGATGTGGGAGGCTCTAACCGATACACGCCCGCGCGAAGGCGATAAGATCCTGCCTTCTAAGACCCTGTCTTTAACTTGGCGTCCGCAGAAAGGCCGTGAAATCATGGGGCGCTCTGACTGCTTGAAGTGTAAAACTTCCGACAGTATCATGGATTACGCATACTTAGGTGTCAGAAATCCTAAAGCACCGCTCGCCTTTGACGATCCGGACCACAAGGTTCTGAAGACCGTCAACAACAGCTTCAACTGCATCACTTGTCACGATCCGCACTCTGCTGAGCCCCGTATTGTCTTTGATCATCTAATTGAAGCCATGTCGCATCCGGACTACAAGAACTACAACTATCAGAAGAACGCAGGAAAGACCGGTTATCCGAAGATCGAAGTCATCAACATGGGCGTTCGCGGCTATCCGAGAAAGATCGCCATCCTTGAGAAAGCCAACTCGAACTATATGTGCGGTCAGTGCCACGAAGGCCACAACCGCTCTGAAACTTTTTACAAAGATAGCGACGGTCAGCTCGCTCATCCGAAAAATGCCATTGACAGAACCGGTTGGTCCGTCGGTACGTTCTTCGCAGCTAACCCGATCGAGCGTTGGAATCTCGTGAAAAGATTAGGGCTGTATAACGGAATCGATAAGGCAACAGGCGTTAAGACTGTCTCGACCGACCATTACCATATGGAAACCGTTGTTGGTTCTAAGCACGGTCAAGCAGGCGTGGGCTGCACAGACTGCCACTTCGCCAAGAAAGCGAACGGCACACTTGAACATCAGCCTAGTCTGCCTTCTCTGAAGTACAAGAATACTTGCGCAAGATCCGATTGCCACGGCAATCCGAACGGCGACAATTGGTCCGAGGGGCAAGCCGCCTACATGGTTGCAACAATCCAGCAGCGTTATCGTATCCACAAAGAAAGACTCGAACGCTACGGAAGCGCCGCGCGCAACCTCCTGATCAAAGCTAAGAACGGCGATGTCAAGATCAATCAGCCTGAATATCAAAAACTTCAAGATGCTTACAGCCTCTACCTGCACACCGTCGGTTGGTACTTCTCAGACTATTCGAAGGGCGTTCACGATCCATCCGGATTTGAAAAAACTTCTTCCGAAGTTATTAAGAATCTGAGAACAGCGACCGCAGCCGCCCAGAATACGATAAAGTAATCTAACTCAGCATCGGCCGGAGACAATCTCCGGCCTTAACGTTTTCGGAGCCGACATGGCACACAAAGTTCAGCCGAGCCTCTCCAACATATCGTTAAATCACGACAACGGCGCACCATCACTTCAAGAGCAGCTTTACCTCAAGATCCTCGACTTAATCGAGAACAAAAGCCTGCGTCCCGGAGATCCTATTCCCTCAAGCCGCAAACTCGCTTCTGAGATCGAGGTTTCACGTTCAACAGTCGTCAGCGTTTACAACCGACTGCTTGAGGAAGGACTTCTGGAAACCAAGAGCGGCAATGGTACCTTTGTCTCAGAAATCTCTCTCGGAGTATTTGAGAACCGAGAGGAAAATCTGTCAGCTAGTGAAAAATATCTCCCGTCAGAACTCCCGCTTTCAGCACAGATCGCAGTAGTAGCCACAGAGTTCAAAGTTCAAAAACCTATGCCCTTCGCGGTGATAGCGCCTGATCTGGAGAGTCTGCCAGGCAAAAACTGGACTACTGTCGTCGCTCGCACTTCAAAGAGCCCATGGCTTCACAATGGCTATTGCGAGCCCGGCGGGTTTATGCCTTATAAGAAAGCTGTCTGCGACTATCTGCGACAGTATCGGGGCCTTAGGTGCGAACCCGAGCAAGTGATTACAACAAACGGCACTCAACAAGCCTTGGACCTCTGTGCAAGCGTTTTATTTGAAAAAGGAGACAAAATCGCTGTTGAAGACCCTTACTTTCAGACCTGTCTCTTATACACATCTCCGAGCCCACGAGACG
>USHK01000226.1 GCA_900554375.1 uncultured Sutterella sp. | reverse complement strand
TCCTACCACCTCGGTCTGCGACCACTCCTCCTTCCCGAAGGAGGAGAATAGAGATAGAATCGACTTTTTAGTCACCCTCAGTTGAGATACAGAACTGACTATCAAGTAGCTTATCACCATACTGAAATGAGCTAAATTAAAATTACCGATTCGCCTTATTCATTATTTATCAGTCAATATCACTCTAAATATTCAAAAAGATGGCCCGTATTTCCAAACCCGGATTAGATTATTTCCCGCTCGATGTCAACTTCTTCCAAGACAGGAAGGTACGCCGCATTTCCAACCGTCATCATGCGGCAGGAATTGCCGCACTCACTTCCCTGCTCTGCCTCATCTACAAAGAAAAGGGATTTTACGTCGCATGGAATCAAGATACCTTGTTCGACATTTCGCAGGAAGTGTGTTGCGAGGAGGAGGAGATGCAGGCCATCATCGACGACTGCCTGTCCGTCGGACTGTTCGACACCTATATATATAAGGAGTACGGGATTCTGACTTCGCAAGCCATCCAAGAGCAATACCACAAAATCATTACCGACAGCCGAAGGAAATACAAACTTCCGCTGGAACGGTTTTGGCTCATCAAGGAAGAAAAGGATGGAACGGGAAATAATTCCGCAGACATAAGAAGCAATATAAATTCAAAAGGTACAGAAGTGGATGAAGCGGAAAACAAGATAGTAGATGCAGGAGTCAACACAACAAAAACAGGAGTCAATATCACAGCTACAGAAGTTACTAAAACAAAGCCAGGAATCGGCACGACAGGCACAAACATCCATGCAGCAGGCACAGACATCCATGCAGCAGGCACAGGAATCAATGCTACAAAAACAGTGACCGACGGAGCAGCTATGAAAATTAATGCTGCAAAAAACCGAGAAATTGCAGCAACAATCCCACAAACAAAACAGGAAACGGATACAGAAATCGAAAGTAAATCGGAAACGGATACTGAGATTCAAAGCAAACCGAAAAGAGAGATGGAAAATGATATCAAACCGGAAAGAGAAAAAGACAAAGAGAGAGAAAGACAAAGCAAAACCGAAAATGAATGGGAGAAAGATAGAGAGCAGCCGCCCGTTCCGTCAAACGGCGTTTCTCAGGCTGCGCCTGTTGCTGTCAAAGGTTTGTCTTTAGAAATCTCGTCCGGAAAAAGGGAGGAGGAAAATAAGGAAGAAAGAAGAAATGGAGGAATAGATCAGAAGGGAGAAGCTAGATATAACGGAACCCAATACGAAAGAAACCAGCTAGAAGAACCCAAGCATAACGGAACCCAGTACGAAAGAAACCAGCAGGAAGAACCCAAGCACAACGGAACCCAGTACGAAAGAAACCAGCAGGAAGAAGCCCCGAACGAAAGCATTGCTTCCGGAGGATTCTCCGAATCCCTGCTGCGCCTCAACATGGACGCCATCGGCATCCGGAACGAACAAACCGTGAAAGGCATCCTCGCCCTCGCCCGACGCAGAAAGCTGGGTGGTCCGTGCGGCACCTTATGGAAAGTCCTCAGCTCCGAATACCGCTCCACCCTGCTCAAAAAGAACGAGCCGGGCGACTACATCCTCTGGGCGCTCAATCACCCGGCAGAATTTGAGGACACCTACACCGGTATCCTCAAAAAGCGAGTTAGGGGAAGATGAACATTTTTAAGAGGAAGATGAGCATTTTTGAGCGCCCACGTCATTTATTTCTCCCGCCAAACGCATCATAAAACAATAATTTATCCTATCTTTGTGGGACAAAGAAAAAGCCTCTTTACCGTATGCAAAGAGAAACCTCTCTTTACAACCTAAAAGAGCAACAACCAAAACAATGAGCAAATTTATCAATCCGTTCACCGACTACGGATTCAAATTAATATTCGGCAGAGAAGTCTCCAAGGATTTACTAATCGAATTTCTGAACGACCTTCTCGAAGGTGAACGAGTGATAACCGACTTAACGTTTTTGAACAACGAACAGCTGCCGGACTACCCGGAAGGACGAGGCATCATCTACGATGTCTACTGCACCACGGACACGGGCGAAAAGATAATTGTCGAAATGCAAAACCGCATGCAGAGCAACTTTAAAGAACGCTCCATTTTCTATCTCTCCCGTGCCATCGTCAACCAGGGCCGGACGGGGCACGACTGGAAATTTGAAATAAAAGCTGTTTACGGAGTCTTTCTGATGAATTTCATCATGGACAAGAACATAAAACTCCGGACAGACGTTATTCTTGCAGACAAGGAGACAGGTGAACTCTTCTCGGAGAAATTCCGGCAAATATTCATCGCCCTCCCCCTCTTCAAAAAAAGCGAAGAGGAATGTGAAACGAATTTTGAACGTTGGATTTATATATTAAATAATATGGAAACTTTAAAACGCCTGCCATTCAAGGCACGAAAAGCCGTCTTCGAAAAACTCGAAGAGATCGCTGATGTGGCTTCTATGTCTCCAAAAGAGAGGGAGCTATACGATAATAGCGTCAAAGTGTACCGGGATTATTTGGTGACAATGGATGCAGCGGAAAAGGAAGGAATAAAAAAAGGGATGAAAGAAGGAATGAAAGAAGGACTGAAGAAAGGACTTGAAGAAGGACTTGAGGAAGGCCTGAAGAAAGGTCGCGAAGAAGCCTTGAACATCTTTCAGACAGCCATCGACATGAAAAAGCAAGGAATTGACAATCAACTCATTGCCGAAAAGACCGGTCTGCCCCTATCGCTCATAGAAAGCCTCAAATAAAGGTAGAACCTAAGCATCCGCCCCCCTGAAAACAAGCCGAGTACCTGCCCGAAAAAGATGACTGAGATCGAAAAAGAAAGGGAAAAGGTTGCGATTATAGTAAGTGAGCCGGGAAGCCAAGTTGCAGAAAGCAGCACTTATATTCTGATTTACAATAAGATAGGACGAAAAAGGAGGAAAAAGAGAGGCTATAAAATATCAATAAGTCTTAGAAGAACTTGGTACATTCGTGATTGTAAACTTACCATCAATATCCGTGATAGTACCAAGAGTAGTGCCATTCACCAATACCGAAGCACCTACAACAGGCAGGCCATCTTCCTCGGCGGTTACCACACCGGTAACTCGGGACGTCTGCGCTGTCACCAGACCTATACCCACAAAAAGGAAGGTCATAAAGAACATCAATTTTCTTTTCATAAATTCTCTCTTAAATTTAACCTATAAATAGACTTCTAGTCTCTAACAGGGTGCAAAGATAACACTATTTATATCAAAATTAAAAAAGTGTTACGTTTTTAACTATAAAGTATCTGTCTCTTATACACATCTGACGCTGCC
>USHK01000225.1 GCA_900554375.1 uncultured Sutterella sp. | reverse complement strand
GCTCTTATCGGTCGTCGATAAATTTTTAAAGATCGTTTCGGCTTTCGCCGCGCTCCGTTTCGTGAGCAGGTTGTGCATTTTACAGACTTAAAATTTCTTGTCAACTCAACAGTTCGTTTCAAGCTGTAAAAGTTTATTTCATAATTCGAAACTCTTCGTCTCGAACGAGGACGAATTATCCTGAGATAAATTCCTGCTGTCAACAATGACTACATTGAGATAATGTCAGAATGGATATATTTTAATTTAAATTCAGTTAATTAGAACAAATGTAAAACTTCGTATGCAACTTTTTTGAGAAAATAAAAGCCGAAGTTCTTAAGCTCCAGCTTTTGACATCCAACGAAATGTTCTATTTTTGTTTCGGCTCGCTTGAAAAGAAAGGAGCAGCTGCCTTCAGATAAACAAACATCGAATAAATCGTCAATATGGCTGCGATATAAATCAGAATGGTCCCTGTGAGGTAAACATTCCACCCTCCGATCGGATCAAAATAAAGCAGCATAGGAATAGAGACCATCTGAGCAATAGCTTTGATTTTGCCGAACCAGTTTACTTTGACTTTTCCCGACTCACCTACTCTTGCCATCCATTCTCGCAACGCGGAAACGGTAATTTCTCTTCCGATAATCACAAGCGCTACGAGCATGTCCACACGTCCGAAGGCTAACAGCACAATTAAAGCTGCACTGACCATCAGTTTGTCAGCTACGGGATCAAGAAACGCTCCGAGTGTAGTCCCCATTCCGTAACGCCGTGCAATAAAACCATCCAGAGCATCCGTCACGGCAGCAACGACGAAGAAAATACATCCGAGAAGATTCTGCGAATGCATACTGAGAATCGATGTCGGAATCATAAAAACACCGACGATCAATGGAATCAATGCGATGCGGGTCCAAGTCAGGACCATCGGAATATTGATTCGTACTTTTTTAACTGATTTGTCCATGCAACTGTGCGTAAATTTGTCTTGCCAAAGTTTGAGAGATCCCGTCCACACTGGCAATGTCCTCAACCGAAGCATTGGACAATACCTTCAAACTGCCAAACCGTTCAAGAAGTTTTTGCCTTCTTTTGGGACCAACTCCCTCAAGATCTTCAATTCTAGAATAATTTCTCGTCTTCGCTCGCTTAGCTCTCATCCCAGTAATTGCAAACCGGTGAGCTTCATCACGAATTTGAGCAATCAGCATCAATGCAGGAGATTCCTGGCCGAGCTTAAGCGGTTTTTTATTGGGATCGGGAAAAACGAGTTCTTCCAGTCCCACTTTTCTGCCCTCGCCCTTCGCAACTCCTACGATGACGTTTTTATCCAATCCAAGCTCGTCAAAAACCTCGCAAGCCATTTTGACTTGACCGCGTCCTCCGTCCACCAGCACAATGTTAGGCAAAGTGGCTTCGCCGTTGGCAACCCTTTGGTATCTGCGAGTCAGAACTTGTTTCATTGCAGCGTAGTCATCGCCTGCGGCAACGTCCTTAATGTTAAATCGTCTATATTGTGAACTGTCCATACGATTTCCGGCAAAGACCACACACGAAGCCTGAGTCGCTTCACCGGAACTGTGACTGATATCAAAGCATTCAACGCGAAACTCTTCATACTCGGACTCAGGAATATCCAGTCCCAAATCCTGAACAAGCGCGCCAATCCTTCTCTTTTGACTTCCTTCTTCTGCAACACGACGCCCCAACGATACTCGAGCGTTGGTTACAGCTAGTTCGAGCCATTTTCTCCGGATGTTCTGTGGACGGTAAATGACATTAATTTTTTTGCCTGCAATCGCATTGAGAAGTTCTTCGATCCGATGAGAACGCTCTTCTAAATTAATGATCACTACCGGAGGAACATCCATCTGGGTGTAGTGATGAGTGATAAAAGCCTCGAGCACCTCTTCTAATTCCGGCAATTCAGCATTTCTTCCCAAAGATGGAAAAGATGCTTTGTCTCCTAAATGACGGCCACCTCGAACCATCGCCAAATTGACACAAACTTCGCCCTGCCCGAAAGCTGCCGCAATGATATCGGCATTCGCATCCGGCGCCGCTTCCATAGACTGCTGATGGATAACATTCGAAATAGCAGCCAAATGATCTCGCATAACTGCCGCGCGCTCGAAATCTAATTTCTGGGAATATTCATTCATACGGCGAGTCAAATCTGCTTGAACTTTTTGAGAGTCTCCTCTCAAAAATTCTTTTGCCATGTCAACCGATTTACCATATTCTTCAGGAGACACTTTCTTGCAGCAGCCGCCGCTGCACCGGCCGATCTGATACAAAAGACAAGGACGGGAACGATTATTAAAAACAGAAGCTTCGCAAGTTCGGAGCTGAAAAACTTTCTGCAGCAGGAGCATGGTGTCTTTTGCCGCATTTGCGTTTGGGTAGGGACCAAAGTATGAATTGCGTTTATCCAACGCCCCGCGATAATAAGAAAGACGAGGATATTCACCAGAACTCAATTTCAGATATGGATATGACTTGTCGTCACGGAAAAGAATATTGAACCGAGGATCCTGAGTCTTAATAAGATTTGATTCAAGAATCAAAGCCTCGGCTTCACTATTTACTACCGTAATCTGAGCGCTCGCAATCTGATCCACCATCAGTTTAGTGCGAGGCGCCAGCGTCTTTTGAAAATAACTGGAAACACGGCGTTTCAAATCTCTCGCTTTACCAACATAAAGAAGATTGCCGTCCTTGTCGAAATATCGATAGACACCCGGCAAATGGGGCAGATTTTTAAGGAATTCAGCCGAATCAAATTTTTTATCCGGCAGGTTCACAAGTTTTCCTTCGGTCTCTTTAAGGACAGTTTCCATATACTTCCGATAGATCTTCGGGGACCTATAGACAGATTTAATCAGATACGTGTCGGCAGCCAATCAACGTTCCCTAAATTATAGGAAGCCACAACAGGACAGGCGCCCATGTTGGATCACTTTAGTCTAAAACGCAAAATACTAAATGACCGAACAAAATTATGACGTAACGAATCGTTGCGCCGGACACATCCGTGAGCTTATTCTCTAATGACGAGATTAAGATAGGCCAGTCCACTCCTTAACTTAATCAGAAAGCATGAGCATCGATATTTTTTGCGACGTCGTCGACAACTTCGGCGACGCTGGAGTCTGCTGGCGCCTGGCTTCCATTTATTCTCGAGAGCACCGACTTCCCGTAAAGCTCTACATTAATGACGCTGAAACGCTTTCTAAAATTACCTCAGGCTTTGACCCAAAAAAACTGCCACTAGTCATTAATGGAGTCGAAATTCACCGATGGGAGGATGCAGAA
>USHK01000224.1 GCA_900554375.1 uncultured Sutterella sp. | reverse complement strand
GTTCTGGGATGCCCAATTCGACGATTCCCGCCTCAACATTGCTCTGATGAAAACCGCGGAAGCTCGCGGCGCTCTTTTGCTGAACTATGTACCCGTAATCGGATTTGAAAGAGGATCCGGCGGCGAAATTACAACTGTTAAGGTTAAAGATAAGTTCAGCGGCAAGGAATACAGCGTTAAGACCCGCATGGTCTTTAACGCGGCCGGAGTATGGGCCGATGAAATTCGCCGCATGGTTGCTCCTGACGTTAAGCCGTTTATTCGTGCCTCCCGAGGGTCTCACATCGTCGTATCCACGGATCATTTCGGCGGAAAGACAGGCATGTTTATTCCGAAGACTTCTGACGGACGCGTTCTCTTCTGCATTCCTTGGCACGGCGTTCTGGAGATCGGAACGACAGACAAAGAAGAAAAAGACATTTCCTTCAATCCGGAACCAACAGAAGAAGAAATCGAATTCATGCTCGAGACGGCCCGCAAGTATCTGGCTTACCCGATTTCGCGCAAGGACGTTTTAGCTTCGTTTGCCGGCTTGCGTCCCTTATTCAATCCGAATGCCGGGGGATCGACGGCTGCCGTTTCCAGAGAACACTCGGTAATTCCCGAATTCAAGAACATGATTACGGTGACAGGAGGCAAATGGACGGCTTACCGTAAGATGGCCGAACACGCGATGTCCGTGGCCGTTGACCAGGGCTTAATTTATAAACGTCCGTGCCCGACGAAATATATGTCCATTTACCGCGACAATGAGTTCAATCCTGATGAACTTGAAGCCGAGATTCTCAAGGGGACTCTAACAGACGAGCAACTGAAGGCATACGCAGTGCATTGCCGTGATGCGCAGTTTGCTATGACGCCTGAGGATGTTCTTTACCGCCGCCTGAGAATCGGCCAGATGAATAAAGCTAAGACAGAAGAACTTCTGCCTAAGATTAGAGACGTTTTTGAAACCGAGGCTTCCGAATAAAAGTTTGGCCGGGCAAAAATCGCTCGGCCAAATTGCAAAAAACTTTATCAGCTAGTTATCGAGTTGAATTCACTTGATTTTTTACGTATAATCCTGTCCTCTCTGTTGGAGCGTTGTCCTTTCGTCATCGCTCGTCCGTTGTAAATAATGTCGTCTCGGGAATTAATCCGCCCGAGCTTAAAGATAATTTGCGGCGCATTTTTATGCGCCAAATTTATAGGTGAATAGTAATGAAAACCTTCTCGGCCAAGCCGCTTGAAGTGAAGCGTGAATGGTACGTGGTTGATGCAACCGATAAGGTTGTCGGCCGCCTTGCCGCTGAAATCGCTCTCAGACTCCGTGGCAAAGACAAGCCTGAATACACACCGCACGTCGACACGGGCGATTACATCATTGTTGTCAACGCTGACAAGCTCGTTATGACCGGTGCTAAAGCTGAAGACAAGAAGTATTTCCGTCACTCCGGCTACCCCGGCGGCGTATACGAGACCACTTTCCGTAAGATGCAGGAAAAGCATCCCGGCCGTGCTCTCGAAATCGCAGTTAAAGGCATGCTTCCGAAGGGCCCGCTTGGCTATGCCATGTTCAAGAAGCTCTTCGTTTATGCCGGCAGCGACCATAAACACTCCGCCCAGCAACCCAAACAGCTTGAGATCTAAAAAATGATTGGAAATTACAACTACGGCACTGGCCGCCGCAAGAGCTCCGTTGCTCGCGTCTTCATGAAACGCGGCACCGGCAAGATCGAAATCAACGGCCGTTCTCTTGACGAGTACATCCACCGCGAAACCGGCCGTATGGTCGTTCGTCAGCCGCTCATCCTTACCGACAACGTTGAAACATTCGACATCAAGGTCAATGTTCGCGGCGGCGGTGAATCCGGTCAGGCCGGCGCTATCCGTCACGGTATTACTCGCGCTCTGATCGATTACGATGCAGCTCTGAAGTCTGTTCTGTCTCAGGCAGGTCTTGTTACACGTGACGCTCGTGAAGTCGAACGTAAGAAAGTCGGTCTTCGCAAGGCACGTCGTCGTAAACAGTTCTCCAAGCGTTAATTCGCTACAGAATTGCGGAAACTGCCTTCACGCAGTTTCCAACAAAGGTCGCTTCGGCGGCCTTTTACTTTTTCTACGGATTAAAACTCCTAGCCCGAGACAGCCTGCCAAGGTTTTGGGACGATATACTTTTCAAAAGTTTGTTCTAAATCCTCATTCCTAAAGGCTGTAAATGAAAAAAGTAAAAGTCGGCATTGTGGGCGGTTCCGGTTACACCGGTATTGAATTACTCCGTCTTTTGGCACAGCATCCGCACGCGGAAATTGTCACGATTACAGGTCGAAAGGACGCCGGAACGCATGTTGCTAAGATGTTTCCTTCACTTAGGGGAAGAGTGGATTTGGTTTTTGAAGATCCTTCCTCCGCACCTCTGGACCAATGTGATGTCGTGTTTTTTGCAACGCCGCACGGCGTTGCGATGAGCATGGCGGAAGAGCTTACTTCTAAAGGCATCAAAGTTATTGACCTTGCAGCCGATTTCCGCCTGAAAGACAAAGAAATTTTTAAGAAGTGGTACAAGATGGACCACAAATGTCCCGATATTTTGGCGAAAGCCGTCTACGGACAACCGGAAAGCATGCGGGACGAAATGAAGGGTGCAGACGTTCTCGGTATGGCAGGCTGCTACCCGACGACCATTGAGCTCGGACTGATGCCGCTGCTTAAACTTCATAAAGAAATCGGCGATATCGTGAATCTTGATGTATCGATCATTGCCGACAGCAAATCCGGTATCAGCGGCGCTGGCCGCAAAGCCGACATCAGTCTGAACTGCGCCGAGTTCTCAGATAATTTCAAAGCTTACGGCGTAGCCGGACATCGTCATGAGCCAGAGATGGTTCAGCAGCTGAGCCTCTTTGCAGGAGAGACTGTTCCTCTAACGTTTATTCCTCACTTGCTGCCCAATATCCGAGGCATCTTCTCCACGATTTATGTACGCTTGAGAGAAAAGGGCAAAAACATCGATTATCAAGCCCTTTATGAAAAAGCTTATGCAGACGAACCGTTTGTTGACGTTCTGCCGGAAGGTTCACTTCCCGAGACGAGGACGGTGCGCGGCTCAAATATGGTACGCATTGCGCTTTACCGAAAAGAGCCCGACCTCTTAGTGGTCCTAGTGGTTGAGGACAACTTGGTAAAAGGTTCAGCCGGGCAAGCTGTGCAGGCCATGAATCTGGTCATGGGTCTTTCAGAAACGGAAGGTCTTGAACAAATCGCATTGGTTCCGTAAGAAGTCTAAAAATTAAAGGGCCGCGATAAGCGGCCCTCTAGATT
>USHK01000223.1 GCA_900554375.1 uncultured Sutterella sp. | reverse complement strand
GCCGGGTTCTGTGGACTTTGAAAAACTATATAGAGTCGGTACAAAAAATTTCACAGCAGTTCTTCGCTACAACAGCAGCTATTTCTACGCCGGTGCCGTAGCTGAGCTTGGATCTGCAATTGCAGAGATGATAGGCAAAAAAGGTTTGATCGACGGTGAGAAACTTCTTCCGCCGCACCTTAAACCGCAGCCGAACGGAATCGCTAGAAATGTTGACGGGATCAAAGAAACCGTAACACCGATTTCTTCCGGTAAATAACCTCTAATTTCTTTCCTTACCTCTCCGAACTAGAATATTCCTCAGCGAAGTTCAGAAAACTCTCTGAATGTTAGATAGCAAGGAGAAAAAGATGGCAATTGGAAGTGCAGTACAGCGCGGCAACAGCGTTAACGTTTACAACGAGCGCGGCGTTATGCTCTTCAGCAAAGTTGGAGAACTCATCGGATACACCGGTACAACGGTAACCATTCGCAGAGGAAACCAAGCAATTACTTATAGTGATAAAGGCATACAAAAGTTCTGCAAGGTTTGCTCTTAATCCGGCAACCGTAAAAAGGCTAGTTCGAAAACTCGAAACTAGCCTTTCCCCTTTCAAAGATTAGTCTTAGCGGCCAACAACCTTACCGGAGAATTTTCCCGCGCCGTTTACACCGCCTTCAAAGGATTGTCCGATTTCAATCGGACCACTTCCCTTCGGGGTACCGGTGTAAATTAGATCCCCCGCTGTCAGTCGCCAATATTTAGAAATTTCGGAAACCAGTTCAGGGATGCTGTGCATCATTTGACTCGTGTTTCCTCTCTGTCTTTCCTGATTATCGACATAGAGCCAGAGCGTTGCAGCATCCATATCCGGCATCCGGTGCTTTTCTCTAATCTCTGTAATTAATGCAGAGTTGTCGAAGCACTTTGCTTTTTCCCAAGGTTGGCGGTTCTCTCGGGCAATTGTCTGAAAATTACGACGCGTAAATTCCACACCGGCAGCATATCCGAATATATACTCCTCAGCTTCTTCCGGCTTGACAAAACCATGTTCAGGCGCGGTCTTGCCAATCGCAACGACGAGTTCAACTTCAAGGCAAAAAGAATCCGTTTCTCTTGGATAGGGAACATCGACACTCTTTCCTTCCTTGCAAACGACCAAACCATCTGCAGGTTTTGAGAAAAACACCGGTTCAGTCTTTTCCGGCCGCCCCATTTCCGCCAAATGATCAGCGTAATTGCCGGCAATCGCGTAAACACGATGAACAGGAAAATATAAATCTTTTTCTCCCCAGACAGGAACCGCCGGAACACAAGCTTGAGCAAAAACGAAAGACATGAAACCTCCACAAAAAATTGAATCTTGATCGAATCAAGCTCTTCTCAGTGCTCATACTATGCGAGCTAAGAAAAGAGGAGCGGGACGCAGATCAAAAATAAGGTTTTCTCTTTTCCTAGCAGATCCAGCTATCAAGAGAACTCCTGTTCGATTAGGCCAGTTTCGTCACTTTAGAAGCAGCCGTCAAGCGTCAGGAGTAGAGTGCGGGACAAAAAATTTACCGGCCTCAGTTGAAAAAACGATGAAAAATACCGAACGATCCTAAGTTCCGAAAGGAAGCAATACGTTCGTCACGCGCCAGAAGAAAAATCCTTCCCTAGACAGTGTGATAAGAACTTTATCATCCGGATTGTCCTTCCCGATCAAAGTAATATAAAAACGGTTGATACTGTCTCCATACTTCTTTTCAACTTCTACTTCCCGAATTTCTTTATTTTCGGCATTTGCCTGAAGGTGGATGGTTTTAAACCCGTCATTAGGATGCGAAGAAGAATATCGGGTCAATTTATTTTTTCCGCTGATTAAGGCAGCTATTCCTTCTTCTGTAATCAAATCTCGAACCAAGCGGTCAACAAGCTGAAAGGAGTAAAGATCGATTTGATTCTTTGTCGTTACAGGCTGAGATTGGAACTCCTGGAGTTTTAGATCAATCTGATTATTAATCTGCCGCTGAATGTTCAGGCGGACCTTCGGAAAATTAATAAACTTACTCATCTTTGCAGTATCTCCGGACTCAATAGCATTTTTGATTTGATCCGCAGCGCAATACGGACTCCAATACCAATATCCGATAAAACTAGCTGCGATAAATATAAGCAGAGTGATTGCAACAAATCGGACTGATGAACCTTCTGAATGTAACTGCATTGATAACACCTGAGATACGTCTTTTGGACTGATTTAAAAATACTAAATTAGGTGTAAACCCTATTTTCTCTATCACCTCAAAATAGGAACGCTAAAAAGCCTTTTTAACAAGGATGTCTTGTATTTTCGGAACATTCAAAAATCATTAATCCAAAAAGATGAAAAATTTTTTCTAATGCTTTTAATGAGTTAACCGCTTATCTCGAAATTAATCACAATGTTTAAGTAAAACTACTTAAGAAATTCTATCTATTTTATTTCAAAACATTTACAATTCGACACAGGTTAACAACCTCATATGAAAAGGAGATAACTCAATGATTTTTAAAACATTGCTGACTTCTGTTGCCGTATCTTTAGCCGTAGCTTCTTACGCTCAGGCAGCTGTTCAAGACGGCACATTTGAAGGAACAGCTAACGGCAAGAACGGTCCTGTAACTGTCGCCGTAACTATCAAGGCCGGAAAAATTACAAACGTTAAAGTCATAAAGTCCGGCGAGTCTGCCATGATCGGCGATGCTGCAATAGCTCGCATCCCCTCCGAAATTGTTGCTCGTCAGTCTCTGCGCGTGAACAACGTCGCAGGTGCTACCTTGTCTTCGATGGCAATTCAAGCTGCTGCGACAAATGCAGTTAAGGCCGCAGGCGGTACACCGAACGAATTCTATAAGGCTCCGATTAAGAAAGCGGCATCCAACATTGATGTCAGCTACAAGACTGCCGTTGTAGTTGTCGGTTCCGGCGCCAGCGGCATGGCTGCCGCAGTCCGTTCTCAGTTAAACGGCAATCCCACCATCTTGATTGAAAAAATGCCGTACCTCGGCGGCGACACCATTTTGAACGCCGGCACCTTGATTGCGACAGGCTCTCGCTATCAGCGCGACGTCATGAAAGAAACCAAGGACTCTCCGGAACTCGCCTATAAAGATATCATGCATGTCGGCAAGAACCGTAATGACCCGGTCTTAGTCAAAATGGTCACTGAAAAAGCCGGCTCTGTTGTTGACTGGCTGATTGATGACCTCAAGATCCCCTACGGTCCCGCAGCAACACAATACCCTGACCACTCCGCCTCCCGCCAGCTTGGCGTAACCGGTCGTTCTCCCAATTTCATCAGAACGATGGCTCGTATCTTTACCC
>USHK01000222.1 GCA_900554375.1 uncultured Sutterella sp. | reverse complement strand
CGTAAGGAGTCGTCGGCAGCGTCAGATGTGTATAAGAGACAGCCTTAAGGGAGTGCAGCTTGCAGACTCTCCGAATATTGTCAAAGCCGTCAGCTGCGAAAAAATCTCCGAACTCGTCATTGATCTCGGCATTACGCAAGGAAAGTATCACCAGGTTAAGCGCATGATGGCTGCAGTATCCAATCGTGTTGCGGCACTGGAACGTATTCGTTTCGGAAACCTCTCTCTACCGGAAAATCTGAAAACGGGCGAATGGACCTGGGTCAAATCCGCCAAGGAAATTACCGGATGACCTGTTTTTCAAAGCTGCAAGGTCGATTTTCGGACTTCAAGATTTACCTCAAGCCCGTTTGTCTCAGAATGTTCTTTCTGGGGTTCTCGGCGGGACTGCCTTTGCTCTTAGTCCTGGGCACGCTCGGTTTTTGGCTGCGGGAGGCTGGTATTGATCTCAAGACGATCGGATTTCTCTCCTGGGTCGGATTGGTTTACGGCTGCAAATGGCTGTGGGCTCCCCTCGTTGACAACGTTAAACTGCCTTGGTTATCGGAGCATTTAGGTCAGCGCCGAGCTTGGCTTGCCCTCTCTCAGGTAATGCTGATTATTTCGCTCTCCGGCATGGCCTTCTCGAATCCTCAAACACATATGCCTCAGATCGTTGCCTTTGCGCTGCTCACGGCGTTCTGCTCGGCGACCCAGGACATTTCTTTGGACGCCTTCCGCATTGAAAGCGCTTCTGCCGATCTTCAGGGGGCGTTGGCAGCAACTTACCAAACCGGATATCGGCTTGCAATGATTTGGGCCGGCGCCGGTGCTTTTGCTCTGGCGGCCTTTTTTCAAGCGGCACCGTCCGGTGTCTACGATCAGACCGGCTGGACCTGGGCGTACCTCGTCATGGCAGCTTCTATTAGCGTTGGTTTAGCAACCACTTTGCTCTCTCCACCGCCGAATACTTCAGATGAAAAATCCAAACTGCGTCAGCTGGAGGAAATGCGTCATCACGTCCACGCGTTTGTCTCTCGTCATCCTTTACTTCCTCGTCCTGTCGCTAAACTTATTGGCTGGTTTGGTTTTGTCTGCGTTCGACCGATTGCAGACTTCTTTTACCGTTATCGTTGGCACGCCCTCGCCATCCTGCTCCTGATCGCGACGTACAGAATCAGTGACGTTGTGATGGGCGTCATGAGCAATCCTTTCTACCGTGATATGGGCTTTACCAAGGAAGAAGTCGCTGCCGTCTCTAAAGTCTTCGGCGTCGTAATGACCTTGGTCGGGACATTTATCGGCGGTATCGTGGTATTAAAAATCGGCATTCTGAAAACACTCTTTATCGGAGCGCTGCTGTCTGCCGGTACGAATTTGCTTTTCTCTGCGCTGGCAAGCATCGGTCACAGCCTGCCTTTTCTGGTATTCACCGTCAGCGCAGACAATCTTTCCGGCGGCCTCGCAAGCGCTGCCTTTATCGCCTATTTGTCGGGACTCACAAACGTACGGTATTCAGCGACACAGTATGCGGTTTTCTCCTCAATCATGCTGATCCTGCCGAAATTCCTTGCAGGCTTTTCAGGTGTGCTGGTGGAAAGCTTGGGATATTCAAACTTCTTTATCCTAACGGCCGCACTCGGCGTTCCGGTTCTTGTTTTAATCCCGATCATCGGCTACCTCTCACGGCATCAACTTTCGGAAAAAAATTAGACCTTCTCTTCTCCGTCCTCCGGTTCATTCAATTCCGGTAAGTCGTAGCCTTTGGTTTCGTGGGCGATTTCAGCCAGGCAGCTGACCATATCCGATAAGGCGGAAGGAAGGTCTTCCAAAGGAGCGTCTTTATCAAGAATTGTCTTGACCTGAGCGAAGTCCCCCAATGCTTCTTCGGGGAGGTGGCGTAACACACCGTGCAGCGAACGAGCGACGGCGCGCGAATTCGTATCTAGAATGCCGGGCCAGGTTTGCGCCCCTTCCAAAAAACCCAATGCGAAAGGTTCGAGAGCTTCAATCGCTGCCTTGCCGGTCAGAGGACGACCTTTTTCATCTTCTGCTTCAAAATAAACAGGGTCCAGCGGTACGGCCTGAGCCAGCTGATCTCCGATCTGATGAAAACGTTTGAGAAGCAGAGTTCGGAGTCGTTTATTGCTCCCTGCACTTCCGGTACCGGCGTCTTTCGCTCCTATCGTCGACAGAATGTGCGGCAGCCAGTCTTTGGTCTCCGGCGTTTTGGGAAGCAGCTGTACCGCCGTCATAAAACCGTCGGCTTCGGCTAAATCCATTGCCTCTGCTTCAACGGGAATAGAAGCTAATAACTCATCCGTCTCGACAAATTCGTCGTCGGTGACGGCATTCGACTTATCCGACATTTTCCTCTGCTCCTTTTTCTGAAAATTGTTCCAACAGCTTGCGGACCTCCCCGCTGTCCCGAGATTTTACAAGTTTCAAAGTTAGTCTCTGGCAGCTGCTTCGCTTCAGAGACCTTATCATTTCCTTGACAATTGGAATCTGCATCGGCACCATAGAGAGCTCGTTAATGCCGAGCCCGAGGAAAAACGGCACCATCTCTCGGCGTCCGCCCATCTCGCCGCAGATCGATATCGGTTTATTCTGCTTCTGAGCTGACTTGGCCGCCGCACGAATTAACCTCAGAACTGCCGGATGACATTCGTCATAAAGCGGAGCTACCGAGGGATTTCCGCGGTCAACGCCAAGCGTGTATTGAATGAGATCATTGGTTCCGAGAGAGGCAAAGTCGACTTCTGCCAGGAGCTCTTCAGCACAGATCACTGCCGCAGGGAGTTCGATCATGATGCCCACCGGTACGGACTCATTAAAGTCGAGCTTTTCTTCCCGGAGCTGCGTTTTTGCAAGCTCTATATACCGCTTTGCTTCCCGGATTTCCTGCAGGCTGGATATCATCGGCAGCATAATCCGCACATCTGCGCCGCACGCGGCTCGTAAAATTGCCCGGATCTGAGTGATAAACAGGTTAGGATTTGCCAAAGTAAAACGAATCGCCCTCAAACCGAGCGCAGGATTATCCTCTTTTTCCGCACCCGAGAAATAGTTACGCTTCCTTGCCTCGGCATTGAGCAGCTTATCTCCGCCGACGTCAATTGTGCGGATCGTCACCGGACGTCCGGCCATCGTATCAATTAGCTCTCGATAGCTTTCCATCTGTTCCCGTTCCTCAGGAAGACTGTCCCGGCCCATGAACAAGTATTCGCTGCGGAACAGACCGACTCCTTGAGCGCCTAAATGCAGAATCTCATCTAGTCCTGAGACCATGGCCACATTGGCCTTCAAAGTCACTCTAAACTCTGTCTCTTATACACATCTGACGCTG
>USHK01000221.1 GCA_900554375.1 uncultured Sutterella sp. | reverse complement strand
TGAGCGTCTCGTGGGCTCGGAGATGTGTATAAGAGACAGGCACCAGCCTGAACAATGCGGGCAAGCGTGATTTCTTCTGCCATTTTTGAATAGGTCCCGGAAGCGTCAACAACACAGAAAACTTGGTAGCCTTCTGCAATCGCAGAAATTGCGGGGAAGGCCATGCAAACACTGGTAATAGTGCCCGCGATAATTAATTGTTTCTTTCCGGTTGCTTTAACGGCAGCTACAAAATCAGGGTTATCCCAAGAGTTGATTTGGCCTTTTCGTGCCACATATTGAGCATGCGGTGCTACTTGATGAATTTCAGGGATTAATGGACCATTGGGGCCCTGAGGAACAGACGCCGTTGTAATGACGGGCATCTTTGCCAATGTGGCTACTTTTGCAAGTGTAACGGCATTGGCGCGTAATTGGCGCAGATCTAAGTCACGGACAGTATTAAATAAGCCGCTTTGGTGATCGATAAGCAGCATGACTGCGTCATCAGGATCAATGCGTGGCACGCGTCCGGCGAAATTAGCTAGCTGAGTCATATAACCTCCCTAATAACTAAAAACACAATTCTTTGACTTTTAGAGACATAAAGAACGCCTAAAAGTAATTAGATAAGTTGTTTAAGTTGCCTGAAGAGGGAATCTCACATCCGATATCAGGCATTATTAAATTAGACAAAGAGCGATTATGTGTCGAGCAACTAAAGAACAAGATTTAGTTGTAGAAATTAGATTGATGTACATTAGATTGAAAGATGCCGGTGAATAGCTACCCACAATAGGGTGAAATCCCTCTCAAAAGGAAGGTGGTTCAATTAAATGGATATTCAAAGATTCTTCTGCGGTAAGTTTATGTGAGGAAAGTTAAGATCGATGATCTGGGTATTTATTTTTTCTGCAAAATACGAGACGAATAATCCTTTTGTCTAAAAGAAGAGGTAGCTCTAAAAGATTTGGCTCCTAGGGCATTCCACATTCTCGCCGAAATAAAGATGTTTTGACTTAGCGATAAGGTTAATCTAAAAAACAATCATCTCGGAGGGGCGGGGTTCCCTCCGAGATGTTCGACTCATTAAGCGATGTTAAAAATTCGCTTTAAAAGCTGTACTTTAATCCTGCCATAAAACTTAAATCACGGTAATGGTATGAACCGGCGCGAACGGCAGTGTTTGCCCAGAGGTGTAAGTTGGGATTGAGACGACTGTCTACCCCGGTTTTAAATTCACCCAAGTTGCGTGCGCCTTTTTGTTTGAGGTTAACCCCGTTCATTGTGACTCCGTAATCTTTGGTATTGTGAATCCAATTACCTTCAATAAACACCTGGGCTCCCTCATATTTAGGATTCGCTTGGTTCTTCAGATGGAAGATCGTTCTTGCACCGAGCCTTGTCGTCACATTATTCTTTCCGACAGCTTTAATGCGCGTGCCATTGGACTCAGTGAAGTTATCAGTCTTAATACCCGACCAAATGACCTGAGCCTGCGGCTGGAAATAAATTCCGACTTGGCGTCCTTCAGAGGTATCAAATTCTGAGACCTTCAGGGTATAACCCGTCTCAAGAGATCCCGTTAGGCCTTTTGAATGATAGGATTCAACGCCTGAGCTTTTGACCCTGTTTTTGAACCAGCCGTATGTAAGCCAAGTGTCAACGTATGCGCCTTCACGTCTGGTTCCATTCTGGAACCAGGTACCGGTTAAGCCAAAATTCAGGCCGTCTACGCTGCCGATTGCGCGGTATCCCGAATAAGGATTATGGGATTTGGTCCTTCCGTGGCCATACCCGCCCATCCATCCGAATTGGAATCGGTTGGTGCCGTTGGAAGAAAACGAGACTAGCTCCGTTCCAAGCTGTGTAGCGGCAGTAAGTGTGCGGTTTTTGATTTGTCCGCTGCTCTCTTTCCAGGAGGTATATCCTCCCTGCATTCTCATCCAAAAGTTTCTTGTTTCGTTCTTATCAGAATGCGGATCAGTAAACCACAGGTCACCGATTCTGTCTTGCAGGCGATTTGTGAAAAGAGAATGGACGATAGCTTCATTTCCGATATAAGCACCGGCTTCAGGTCTTACGATTGGAATGACTTTGCCGTCGTCACCGTTGCCTCCGTTTCCGTTGTCGCCGCCATTGCCTCCGTTATCCCCGTTATTCGGGTTGTCAGGTTGTGTTTTATCGGTAAGGTCACTGATTAGATACCAGTTTCGGCTATCGCTGCCTTTGCCTCTTTTCAGTTCATAGTCATAGGCTCCGGCTGTAAGGCGGGTGCTTTGAACGAAATTGCCGTCGGATTTTCCTGAAACATCGATAAGCTTAATTCCGTTAAGTGTTTGTTCTCCGGGTCCGCCGAGGTTGTTAACGTGGACGATGGTTCTTCCGGATGTGTCGCCTTCGACGATCAGCATATCGGTTAATGAATTATCTCCGCCTAAAAACGTGTTAAACAAGATATGCCCGTTATCTCCGGAATAATTCCCTGCAACGATGAGCTTGTTTCCTGTAGATTTGCCGTTTCCAAGAACAATCTGCCCTGAGTTGTTCAAATCCTTTCCGACTCTTATTTCGGCTGTTTCTGCTGAGTCTAAGTTTCCAATACCCAAGAAACCTTCATTATTGAGGCTTCCTTTGATAAGACCGAAGCCGCTTAAAGAAGATTCGGACGAAATATTCACGGAAGAGCTATTCATCAGCACCGGCTTTTCGGAGGTTCCCAGAGTGACGATAGCGTCTCTTAAATTTGTAGGACCGGTCCATTCCGTGTCGTTTTGAATTTCGACATGAGCATTTTTTTCAAAGGTGACAGCACCTGTTCCGCTGATATTATCCCGCAAAGTCCCTTTCACTCCGGTATAAACGAGCTCGCCGTGATCTACGATGCGGCTTTGTCCCACCGAGTTCAGAGTGGGAAGAACGAGGGTTCCGTTTTCGGCAATAAGCGTTTGACCGTCATAACTTGTCGGAACCGTGAATAACGTTCGCCCGCTTTGAATTTCCACACTGCCGTTTCCGACGATAGGAATCCGCAATTCTTGTGCGGAATCTCCTGTATGTCCGTTGTTAAAAACCACTTTGGCGTCTCCCCGGCCTTCTAACTGAACTTCTGAAGTATTTAAGTTATAGAACGCTTCGGTAGAGCTGGTATCACCAAGGAGGAGTTGTGCTGTTGACCCTTCTTTTTGAGCTCGGACAATAACTGGAGATGAGGTTTTGACGTTTGCGCCATGACCTACTAGAAGGGATGTTTTATTTCCGGCACTGGGGGCTTGAATGACGAGAGAACCAACATTGAATTCGGCATTAATTCCTTCATCATTAATAATTTGTAGAAATGCATTATCTGTACCCTTG
>USHK01000220.1 GCA_900554375.1 uncultured Sutterella sp. | reverse complement strand
CTACAAAGCAGACCTTAAAAGATGCCGGTTTGAAACGTGATGAGGTTAAAGGCGTGGTTCTCGTCGGCGGTTCAACTCGCATGCCGTGTATCCGCAAGTCTGTGGCGGATTACTTTGACCGTGAGCCGCTGACCGATATTGACCCGGATGAAGTTGTAGCGATCGGGGCGGCTCTCCAAGCGAATCTTCTTGCCGGCAATCGCAGCGACGAAGATTGGCTCCTTCTTGATGTCACACCCTTGTCCCTCGGTTTAGAAACTATGGGAGGGCTGGTTGAAAAAGTGATTCCTCGAAACACGCCGATCCCTGTCGCGATGGCACAAGACTTCACGACGTTTAAAGACGGTCAGACAGCTATGTCGATCCACGTGCTGCAGGGCGAGCGCGATTTGGTTGAGGAATGCCGCTCCTTGGCCAAATTCTCTTTGCGAGGCATTCCGCCTAAGGTCGCGGGGGCTGCTCGAATCCGCGTCACGTTTCAGGTAGACGCCGACGGGCTTTTGTCTGTGATGGCGCGTGAACAGACCACCGGAGTGGAAGCTTCTGTGACGGTGAAACCTTCCTACGGACTTTCCGAGGACGAAATCAGTCGCATGCTGAAGGACTCTTTCGGTCATGCGGAAGAAGATATGAGGACGCGTGAACTGCGCGAGCAGAAGGTTGAAGCGGCTCGTTTGCTCGAAAGCATTTACTCTGCTCTCTCGTCCGATGCTGATCTCCTCGACGAGGCCGAGCGAGCTCAGATCGACGCGATGATCCAACACTTGGAGACGGTTCGAGCGCAAGATGACAAGGATGAAATTAAAAATTCGATCGCGGCCTTGTCTGAGGGAACGAAAGATTTTGCTGCACGTCGAATGAACCGTACGATCTTGGAAGCACTCCAAGGCAAATCTGTTGACGAGGTTTAAATATGCCGAAAGTAACCGTTTTACCGCATCCCGGAATCTGTCCGAACGGAGCTGAATTTGAAGTCCCGGAAGGGGCTAATTTGGCAAAGTCTTTGGTCGCTAACGGAGTCAATATCGATCATGCCTGCGAGTTCTCCTGCGCTTGTACTACTTGCCACTGCTATATCGACAAAGGCTTTGACTCTTTAGAGCCGGCTGAGGACGATGAGGAGGATCTCCTTGATCAGGCCTGGGGACTGAAACCAAATTCCCGGCTGACCTGTCAGACTAAGGTTGGTAAGGAAGACATCACCGTTGAAATTCCAAAGTACTCCCGTAATCAGGTTCGGGAGAACGAGTAATGAAGCTGACTTGGAAAGATCCGCGTGGGATTGCGGAAGAACTGTACGACGAAAATCCGGACTTGGACCCGCTGACGATCAGTTTCGAAAAGATGCACGCGATGATCGTCGCGCTTCCGGATTTTGATGATGATCCGGAAGCGAGCAACGAAAAAATACTGGAAGCCATCCTGGTAGCTTGGATGGACGAAAGAGAATAGCCTTATATGGCAGGTTGATCCAGCAGCTCAAGCAAGCCTTCCTGCCAAGCTAAGCCGGCTAAAACCGCGAGGGACGATTCAAAAGTGAATCGTCCTTTTTCTATGCGTTCAATAATGGCATCGGGCTCTAAGAGCTCAAAACATTCGACCTCGCCGTCCATGTTGTGGGGGCGGAAGCTGTCCTCAACGGTTGCATTGCAGATGTAAGCGATTTCTCGCATCCAGCCTTCGTGCACGGGTCGGGAAATAATATTGCGTACGGTAAATGAGATATCAATTGAACCCGGCGCAACACCGGCCTCTTCAAATGCCTCACGTTCCATGGCCGGCCCGAACGGTTCGCCGGCACCGACTAAACCGGCAGCACAATTATCCCAGTAGCCGGGACCGATGGCTTTTTTGAAAGAGCGCTGAGCCACCCACATCCTGCCGTCACGCGTAAATGGATTCAAGTGAACCGCAAATGTGTTAAAGGCAAAGGGACGGCACATAGCTCGTTCAATAACGGTCAATGGCCTCCGGCACGCAATATCATCTGAAGCAGTAACGGAAAGCAGTTCATCCCGCCAGGCAAACACTTTGCCGGCAGCTTTAAAAAGGTGCGAAATAGCCGCCAGGCGCCTAGAAGCCTGCTCGGAATCTTCAGCAGTAAACACAAATGAATCTGAGCAAACGTCGCAGAAGCGAAAGGTGCGCGCTAAAAACTCAGCATCATCTTGTTCGATGTGCCCTGTTCGTACGTCGTTAAAGTAAAACGGAATACGGGAAGAGGGCTCGGGAACTTCAGCCATGCCGAAAAGCTCCTTTAACAGAGCTGCGATTTTCAGCTTCCTTTCGCTCATGATGATTAAGCCTCAGGGCGCATATGCGGGAAGAGCAGGACGTCACGGATGCTCGGAGAGTCGGTAAGCAGCATGACGAAACGGTCTAAGCCGACGCCGCAGCCGCCTGTCGGAGGCAGACCGTATTCGAGTGCTCGGACATAGTCGGCATCGTAATACATCGCTTCATCGTCGCCGCTGGCTTTGAGCTTTGCCTGAGCCATGAAGCGGGCGGCCTGATCCTGCGGATCGTTGAGTTCGGAGAAGCCGTTGGCTGTTTCTCGGCCGGCCATGAAGAGCTCAAAGCGTTCGGTAATTCCGGGAACCTTGTCGGAAGCACGAGCAAGCGGAGAAATCTCAACCGGATAGTCGATGATGTAAGTCGGCTGAATGAGTTTGGATTCAGCAACGGCTTCAAACATAGCCATCTGCAGAGCGCCGACGCCGGCGTCGGCCTTAGCCGGTTCGCCCAGGCGTTTGAGTTCTTCCTGCATGAAGTCTTTGTCTTCGAGCTGCTCGGCAGTGTACTGCGGAGCATACTTCAAAACGGCTTCTTTGGCGGTCAAACGATCAAAGGGCTTGGTGAGGTCGATGGTATGGCCCTGGTATTGAATGACAGCGGTACCGATGGTTTTTTCTGCGACCGTGCGAAGAAGTTTTTCCGTATAGTCCATGAGCCAGTGGTATTCCTTGTAGGCTGCATAGAACTCCATCATGGTGAATTCGGGATTGTGGCGAACGTCAACGCCTTCGTTACGGAAGGATCTGTTCAATTCGAACACGCGTTCAAAGCCGCCGACCACTAAGCGCTTCAGATAAAGTTCCGGAGCGATGCGCAGGTACATATCCATGTCGAGTGCGTTGTGGTGTGTAATAAAGGGCTTCGCGTTTGCACCGCCGGGAATCGGATGGAGCATCGGGGTCTCAACTTCCATGAAGTGGTGTTCCATCATGAACTTACGGGTTTCCGCAATCGCCTTGGAACGGATCATGAAGGTACGGCGCGTGCTTTCATTCATGATCAAGTCGACATAGCGCTGACGATAGCGTGTTTCCTGTCTCTTATACACATCT
>USHK01000219.1 GCA_900554375.1 uncultured Sutterella sp. | reverse complement strand
AGATTCATGAGCGTCTCGTGGGCTCGGAGATGTGTATAAGAGACAGTTCCAAGCCCATGCCGGTGTCCACACTCGGACGCGGCAGCTTGTGCATCACACCTTTTTCATCACGGTTGTACTGCATGAACACGAGGTTCCAAATTTCCATGTAGCGGTCACCGTCTTCGTCGGGGCTTCCGGGAGGGCCTCCGGCGACGGAAGGACCATGATCATAGAAAATTTCGGAGCAAGGACCGCAAGGACCGGTGTCGCCCATCATCCAGAAGTTGTCGGATGCAAAGCGAGCGCCCTTGTTATCGCCGATACGAACGATTCTTTCAGCAGGGATACCGACTTCTTTATTCCAAATGTTGTAAGCCTCGTCGTCCTCGGCATACACGGTCACCCAAAGTTTTTCAGGCGGGAGTTTGAAGTGTTCGGTAAGAAGCTCCCATGCATTCTTGATGGCATCGCGCTTGAAGTAATCTCCGAAGCTGAAGTTGCCTAACATCTCAAAGAATGTATGGTGGCGAGCGGTATAGCCTACGTTTTCCAAGTCATTGTGCTTGCCGCCGGCACGAACACACTTCTGACTGGTCGTCGCACGTGTGTAGGGACGCTTGTCAAAGCCAAGGTAAACATCCTTGAATTGGTTCATACCTGCGTTGGTAAACAGCAATGTGGGATCGTCGCCGGGCACTACCGGGCTGGAAGCGACGATAGTGTGTCCCTTGGACTCCATGAACTTCAGAAACGTAGATCGTATTTCTGATGCAGTGAACATTTATATTTTCTCAAAGTAAGCTGTCAAGACAGCAATGTGTAACCGCGGTATTTTAGCAGATGGCTCCGCCCCTCCACCTTTTCGGGACGCGGAATTCCGCGATAAACAAACAAAGCCTGAGCACCTTTTGGCGGTGATCAGGCTGTTTTTCCTATCCTAAAATCCGACTCGAACGATTTCGTTCTTCAGAGCTTTAGACAATACGGGAGTAACGACGAACTCGCTCGTCTTCACGCAAGTAACGGTCGAAGTTCATCGCTACGGCTCTCACCAACAGCTTACCCTTCGGCGTTACCTCGATAAAGTCGGGTTCAAGGCGTACCAGACCTTCAGCCTCGAAATGCTTGAGGTTGTTCAATTCAAAGTCAAAGTATTCATTGAAGTTAATCCCGAATTTCTTTTCAATGTCGGCTTTAACGACTTTGAACTGGCACATCAATTCCATAATCACCTTTGCACGCAAACGGTCATCATCGTTTAAGAGATAACCGCGGTTGGTAGCCAAATTACCGCTGCGGATGGCGGCGTAATAGCTTTCCAAGTCGCGCGGATTAGCGGCATAACAGCCATTGACTTTACTGATAGAGGAGACTCCGAGGGCGACCATGTCGCATTCCGGTTTAGTCGAGTAACCCTGGAAGTTTCTCTGCAGAGTACCGTTTTCCTGAGCCTTTGCCAGTTCATCCGTTACCTTGGCGAAATGGTCCATTCCGATAAAGTGATAACCATTAGCGCTCAAACGTTTGATCGCGTCCATCATGATGCCGACTTTTTCCGGTGTGCTCGGAAGATCTTCTGCATTGATTCGTCTCTGCGGTTTAAAGTGTTCGGGCAGATGAGCAAAGTGGTAGAGCGCGATACGGTCCGGAGAGAGTTCAATAACTTTGTCCAGCGTTATTTCAAAAGTCTTTCGGGACTGGAACGGAAGACCGTAGATCAAGTCCATGTTGATAGACTTAAAGCCGTTTGCACGAGCTGCATCAAGAACGGCCTTCGTCATTTCAAAGGGCTGCACGCGGTTCACAGCAATCTGCACCCGGTTATCGAAATCCTGGACACCGATACTCATACGGTTGAAACCGGCTTTGGCCAGAACCTCAACCTTGTCGACCGGAGTTGAACGAGGATCCACTTCAATAGATATTTCTGCGTCCGGCGCTAAGGTGAAGTGAGAACGGATGATGTCCATTACCTGGAAAATTTCTTCATTGTTCAGGAAAGTCGGAGAGCCGCCTCCGAAATGAAGCTGAACGACTTCTTTATTGCCGCCGATCTGAGCAGAAACAAGCTCGCATTCCTTACTCAAAACTTCCAGATATTCTTTGGAGCGGCAATGATCTTTCGTCACTTCCTTATTGCAGCCGCAGAAGAAGCAAACATTCGCGCAGAAAGGAATATGGACATACAAAGATAAGTCTGCCGTATTTTCGCCGGTACCGCGGGCATTGAGCACTTTCTTAAAATCTTCGGCGCCGAAATCTTTGGTAAATCTATCCGCTGTGGGATAAGAGGTATATCTTGGGCCCGGAACATCGAATCTTTGAAGCAGCTCCAGGTCCGGGAATTCAACGTTCAGTTTTCCTTGTGTTTCCATCAGGGTTCCTTTTAAAAAATTTTTGATTTTTCTAGGTTCTGTTATTATTTTTGCAACAGGCGGAATTATCTCAAATCATCAAAGGCCGCACAGCTTTTTTGCCTCTTATAACAGCATTTAGAGAAAATGGCTTCTAATTTCACGCAATCTTTATCGGCAAACCGCACCGGCTGCGCCGGATGCTATCTCAGGCATTTCTGCCTGTCTGCCGATCTGAATGACGCAGAAACAGAAATTTTTTCCTCTCATATCGTCTCCCAAAGAAGAGTCCCTAAAGGCGAAATACTGTTCAGAGCCGGCGACCCCCTTGATACGCTTTTCATCACCCGACTCGGTTCGTTTAAAAGTTCCGTCCTCAATGAAAACGGCAGCGAACAAGTCACCGATTTCCACATGACCGGGGAAGTGCTCGGCGCAGAAGCGATCCCTACCGGATACCAGATCTGTACCGTCACAACCCTTGAAGACAGCGAGATCTGCTCTTTGCGCTACCGTGAACTCGAAGCTCTTTGCGACCGAGATCCAAAAATTGCGCGCCAATTCCGTCTCCTGCTCGGAAGAAAAATCGTTGCCGCGCATCAAAACCTGCTCATCCTCGGCTGCACCAACTCAACTCAGCTGCTCGCTTCCTTCTTACTGAATCTTGCGAGAAAGTTCGAAGCCCGAGGATTCTCGAAAAGCGAGTTTGTCCTAAGGATGACTCGAGGAGAACTCGGCAGTTTCTTAGGTCTCAAGCTCGAAACCGTCAGCAGAACGCTCACTCACTTCGATGAATTGAACCTGATCGAAATCAATCAGAGACATGTTCGCATCATTAACCTAGAGGGACTTAAAGCAGTCGCCAAAGAATCGGGGCGCGCCAAGAGAAAAACCTCTCAGGAATGATCCTAAAACTTCGTTCTTAACGCTTCATGAAACAAAACGGACACATACGACAAGAACAAGGCGTACGCATGAATTTATTCGCTAATTAGCATGGTCAATGCCTCCAAA
>USHK01000218.1 GCA_900554375.1 uncultured Sutterella sp. | reverse complement strand
TATAAGAGACAGATATGGATCTCTCTGCGAAGCGGGGCCGGAGCATTAAGGTCCCAGACGTCCATCGCACTCTTGCCCGTAAAAAGCGCACGGTTGATCACAGACTTACGGAGCATGTGACGGTTAGCTCTTACCGCCGTCATCAGTGTGTCGACCGCTTCCGAACTCACGGCATTCTGCCAATACGCCGGCGCCATGAAGTCCATCTGGGCAAACTCAAAACCTTTCAGCCGGAAACCGGTGAGCATATTAAAAATCGAGGCGTAGAGATAAGCGTTCTGCGAATAGTATTCGTTGAGCGCCGCAAAAGTCGACTGTCTTAATTTCGGATCTTCCGAAGTTTTTAGCACCGCAATGCACTGCGAGTGAGACTGATGTTTCGTCAGACCGTCCATCGTCCTCACCGTCGCCACCAAATGTGAATTCACCGAGTGATAAAGGTCCGAGCAAGGAACAAAGTTCGAAGCTTTTAGTTCATAGAGGAGCTGCAGCGCGCGAGGCGACAGCGAAAAAGACCAGCGGGAGGAAACGCGCTCAAAGAGCCATTCCCACTTACTGAAATCCAATTCCTTCCAGATCGGGTCGCTCTTTTTTAAGTTGCTCAAGCGATGAAAAAGATCGGTAATCAGCTCGTAGTAGCGGGAATGAATTTCCCAAAGGCGGACACGCTCTTTTGCAGCATCCTGTTCTCTCGTATCAATCGCAGACAGGCAGCGACAATAGCCGATCAAAGAATCCGTAAGGCTAAAAACTTCCGCTAAATGCTCCAAGGCAATGCTGATCGAAACCGCGTCTTTGGCGTTCGGCACAAGCCCCGAAAGAATATGAATGTCCGCTTCCAACCGCTGACGGGCCTTTCGATATGCCGGAGAAGTCAGGCTTCCGTAAGAAGATCGGAAGTCCCATGCCGGCATTTTATTTTTCAAAGAAGGATTCATATTGACTCGGAAGCAGCGGTTGATTTTCCGAATCATTCTAATGAAAAAGAAAAGAGGCGGCCGTTCTCTCGCAGGAGAGAAGCCAGCCGCCCGGGGAGGGTTTATTGGTTCGAGGTGTTGTGGTCTTCTATTTATCCGAGAAGGGGTTTAGTGGTTTCCGTACCGGCTAACGCAAGCGCAGTTAAGAGAACCAGCTGGGGACCGAGCTCAGTCTTTTCCATGATGAAATGCTCTTTAAGCGTATGAGCGCCGATTCCTTTACCGCCGGAACACAGGCAGGTGGCGGGAATGTTGTGACTCATCGGTGCATTCGCATCCGTGGAGGACATTGCGTAGTTCGTCAGCTCAATACCGAGCGTCTTCTGGGCGCTGCGAGCAGCCTGTAGAACGGGGCAGCTGTGCGGACGAAGTCCTCCCGGACGATTGCCGATCATGGTCTTGGTGAGCTTCAGACCATTTTCATCGGCAACGCCCCAACGGGCATTTTCTTCTTTGATGGCTTTCTCGAAGGCGCCGATAACTTCAGCCTCTACGCGAAGCAGTTCGTCATTGGAAACGCTGCGGATATCCACATCCACTTCGCAGTGAGCAGAAATCGTGTTGACCGTCGTGCCGCCTTTGATCGTACCAATCGTGAAGGTGGTTTTGGGGTCCTCCGGCACTTTGATATCGGCAATGATATTGCCGGCACGGCAAACGGCGTGAATGGCACTCGGAGTCTTGCCGAAGTCGGCAAAAGAATGACCTCCTGTGCCGTCTACAGCTAAACGCCAGCGGTGAGAACCGACTGCTCCGTAAAGGACACGGCCGACGTCTGTACTGTCGATCGCGACAAAACCGTCAAGTTTGTTGTTAGCGCAGAGGTGCTTGGAGCCGCGAATGTCACCGTTTCCCTCTTCACCGACGGTGCCGACAAACCAGATATCTCCGACAGTGCGGATGTCTTCTTTTTCAAGAGCGCGGAGCACCTGGAGAAGCGCTCTTAAGCCCGAGCAGTTGTCACCGATGCCGGGAGCACGGTAGATATTGCCTTCTTTTTTGACCTTGACATCGGTTCCGGCCGGGAACACGGAGTCCATGTGAGCACCGATGGCGAGAACCGGTCCGTTGCCGGTGCCCTTGCGGATACCGATCACGTTGCCGATTTCATCGATATGTACATCGGTCAGGCCATACTGCTTCATGCGTTCTGCAACAGAAGCGGCTCTTTTCTCTTCCTGGAAAGTCGGAGCTTCGATTTCGCAAAGCTCAATCTGTTCCTGCATAGCGACTTCAGTCTGATCTTTGATAAAGGCCAGAGCCGCTTCAACTTTGGGTTCTTTAGAGATTTCGGTAACGAGATCAAGAACTTTTGGATCTAATGCGGGAATATTTTTCATACCAATCTGTTCCTATTAAACCAGGAAGTAAAGGGTCAGAACCATCACGACAGCTGCAGGAGCGGTTCTCTTCACAACTTCCACCGGAGAGACACCTGCGATACCGGACAGGAGAATGATGCCGCCAGCAAGCGGGGAGGCCTGACGACCGATACCGGCTGCCATCATGGCGAGATAACCCAGACCGTCAATGGTCATACCAAATGTCGGAGCGTGCGGAGTCACGGCTTCGTTAAAAGCAAAGGCTGCGGCGTCGCCGGAACCGGTTAACACAGCCAGTAAGAACGGACCGAAAGCACCGCCGATCTTGGCAACTTCGTTGGAATGAGTCAGGTACTGAACGAAAACTTCAATGACGCCTGCGGCACGTAAACCGGCGGCAAACACACCGGCAGCGATGATGATACCGAGGATCTTGGCGTAGCCGTTGCCCATACCGGCGAAGAATTTCTTCGTAACTTCTTCAGGGTTGGAGCGTGTAACGACTAAAGCGTAGAACGTACCGATCAACATAGCGGTTGCAACGGACATCTTCAGCTGCGGGAACCAGATGGAAGCGCAAACCAGAAGAACGACCGGAACGATCGGAGCGATCGCGAACAGAATGTTCGGATGTTCGATTTCGTTGGAAGCAACTTCAACAGCTTCTTCAACAGCGGCTTTACCGCGCTTGAAGTCACCGAAAGCAAAACAGGTAAGCGTAATCACAACGATGCTGATCAGGCCCATGGTGACGGTTGTCGTTGCATGAGCCCCGATGAACTGCATGATCTCCATGGAAGCGAGCTTGGAGATGAACGGGTTATGAGAAACACCAGGGTTTAAGTATGCCGGCATCATGCAGCCGCCGACTGCGGCAGCAGCGATAGCGGGTTTGAAGCCGCTTCTGATCATGATCGGGATCATTGTCGGACCCACGGCAGCGGACAAACCGGCCATAGAGGGAATGGCGGTAGCGATCACGCTGGTAACGATCATGCAGGAAGGAAGAAGGAACACGCCAAGTTTTTTGAGCGGTCTCATCAAAAGGCTAACC
>USHK01000217.1 GCA_900554375.1 uncultured Sutterella sp. | reverse complement strand
CCGAGATCTACACGTAAGGGGTCGTCGGCAGCGTCAGATGTGTATAAGAGACAGAGTGCGCTGGTCGGTTCATCAAAGAGCAGGGCCTTAGGGTTCATTGCTAAGGCGCGGGCAATGGCAACACGCTGCTGCTGACCACCGGAGAGTTCATCCGGCATCGCATCCGCCTTATGTTCTAAGCCGACACGCTTGAGTAAGCGCATTGCTTTTTCTTTTGCCTCTTCTTTAGATTTACCGCGAACCTGCATCGGAGCGAGCATGATGTTCTGAAGAACGGTCATGTTCGGGAAAAGGTTAAACCTCTGAAAGACCATGCCGACCTCACGACGAATGGCATTAAGGTTTGCGCCTTCTTCGAGTTTGATACCGTCAATGACGATTTCACCGCCGCTCGGGGTTTCCAGGTGGTTTAAACAGCGAAGAATCGTACTTTTGCCGCTGCCGGACGGCCCGATAATCACGACGACTTCTTTTTCCTTAATGTCAAGATTGATATCTTTGAGGACTGTGACGTCGCCAAATTTTTTAGAAAGATGACTGACGGAGATCATCGTTTTTGAATCTTTTTCTTCCATGATTATTTTCTCGTGCCTTTAGAGAAACGTTTTTCAAGTAAAGCTACAAAGCGTGAAATGGCCAAGGTCATGATGAGGTACAAGAGGGCGACCACGATCCAGATTTCGAACGCGGCATAAGTCCTGGAAATGATCAGCTGGCCGGTACGAGTCAGTTCTTCAAAACCAATTACGGACACCAACGAAGAGTCTTTCAGCATGGCAATGAATTCGTTGCCGAGAGGCGGAATGATGCGTTTAAATGCCTGAGGCATAATGACGAAACGCATTGCCTGGAACCAGTTAAGACCGAGGGCACGCGAAGCTTCCATCTGGCCTTTGTCGATACTTTGAATACCGGCACGGAAGATTTCGGCAACATAAGCACCACTGTTAATTGAGCAGGCGCCAACGGCTGCGACAAAAGGATCGATTCGGTGTCCGATAATTTGAGGAAGAGCAAAGTAAACCAAGAAAATCTGAACCAGCAGAGGCGTACCTCGGATACAGTCAACGTAGACAGAGGCGAGTCCTCGTATTAGTTTGTTGTCAGAAAGTTTGGCGACTCCGACAAACATACCGATTAGTAAGCCCAATCCCACGGAAAGAGCGGTAATTTCGAGCGTGATACCTGCGCCTTTTAATAGGAGCGGCAGGTTCTCCGTGATGATGCTCAGGTTAAGTTCCAAAGCCATTGTGATGTGATTTTCTCAGTGTTTAGATATGACAACAGGCAGGAACTGTGCATTCCTGCCCTCTCTTTCTACGGTGCAGTCGGATTAGGCTCCGAACCACTTCTTGTAGATTTTATCGTATTCTCCGTTCTTTTTAAGCGCAGCCAGGGCTTCATTTACTTGTTTTACAAGCTCTTTATTGCCTTTCTTAGCTGCGATGCCGTAATACTCGGCTTCCATGATGTCACCGACCATCTTGCCTTTGCCGCCGTTAACGAGGTAGTAAGCAACGACAGGTTGGTCATTGATGACGGCGTCCACGCCTTTGTTGTCAAGTTCAATGAACGGTTCATTGGCGTTGTTGTACTGTTTGACGTCAGCGCCCTTAACAGAACTTGCCTTTGTGGCGCCTGTGGTTCCGATTTGAGCACCGATTCTCTTGCCGACAAGATCATTGATGCTCTTGATGTTGGTTTCGTCAGGACGAACTAAAACAATCAGGCCTGAAGTGTAGTAAGGATCGCAGAAATCAACGGCGTTCTTACGTTCTTCCGTAATGGACATTCCGGAGACAGCGAGATCAATGTTGCCTGTGGAGAGCGCGGGAATTAGACCATCGAAGCCGAGGTTGACGAGTTCAACTTTGTAACCCATCTGTTTACCAAGTGCTTCAGCCAGGTCAATATCGAAACCGGTCAGATCGTTAGAACCTTTAGCCTGGAATTCAAACGGTGCAAATGTAGGATTGGTGCCAACGCGTAAAACTTTTTCAGCCTTTGCCGGAGCAGCGGCCTCTTTTTTATCACCACAAGCTGTCAAGAGACTCATGGAGAGTACAGCCACAAGCGGAATAGCCAAAAACGAGCGTTTTAACATTTAGACTCCTATTTCTTAAATGAGGTTAAATTTTAGGTGGTAATCCGATAGCCTCAAGTCTAATTGATTAAGGCGTTAAAAGAAAAACAGGTGATAGATAAATGTTTCTGGGCGTGCTGTACGGAATACTCGGATGTTCCCTTTGGGGTTTTATTTACATTATTCCGCTGCTTTTACCTGAATACTCTCCCGCTACCGTAGCGATGGGGCGTTTTACCGTCTATTCGATCGGAAGTTTAGTGATTTGCTACTACTGTCGAAAGACGCTGGCGCTTTTGACCGCATCGGACTGGTTCAAAGCCTTTTGCTTAGGTTTTTTCGGGAACGCCGTCTATTACGTTCTTTTGACGAAAGGGGTTCGCTTGGCCGGCGTTCCGACTTCCGGGATGCTGATGGCATTAATCCCGTTGAACGTTGCGCTGCTGACGAATCGGCCCGGAGCAGAGACCACTGTTGTTGTGCCCTGGCGGCGTCTTTCTTTGCCGCTCGCGATGATTCTAATCGGTTTATGGATCGGCAATATTGACGAATTTTCAGAAATTTCCGTAGCCACTTCTTCTGTCGGGTATTGGCTGGGCTTTTTGTGCAGCTTCGGAGCGATGGCGTTATGGACGTGGTTTCCGATCCGAAACAGTCAATGGCTGCTGAAGCACCCCAACGTTTCGCCGCTGGCTTGGACTACAGCACAAGGCGCTTCCATGCTGCCTGCGACACTGCTTTGTTATGTTGCGGTGAACTTTGAGACCTTTCTCCACGGAGGAGCGGTTTTGGGACCGACACCGGTTAAGTTCGTGCTGCTGATGGCTGCGGCAGGTTTAATCTGCGGATGGGCGGGAATGGCGCTTTGGAACATGATGAGCGCACGTTTGCCCGTAGCCTTGAGCGGTCAGATGATTGTGTTTGAGACGATCTTCTCGGTTATATATTCACTGATCTATAAACAACAAGCGCCCAAATGGACGCTTGTTGTCGGAGTCTTTTTACTTCTCGGGGGAGTCCTTCTGTCTTTGAAAGTCTTTCGGGACTCAGGCCGGAAGATCAGTCAGCCAAATTAGAAATTGGTTTCCTGAAGCTGGAAATAAGCCTGCGGGTGAGAGCAGACGGGGCAGATTTCAGGAGCGCGCGGGCCGATAACGAGGTTTCCGCATTCACGGCACTGCCACATAACGATTTCGCTCTTTTCGAAAACTTTCTGCATTTCGACGTTGTTTAAGAGCTGTCTCTTATACACATCTGACGCTGCCGACGACTCCTTACGT
>USHK01000216.1 GCA_900554375.1 uncultured Sutterella sp. | reverse complement strand
ACGAGATTCATGAGCGTCTCGTGGGCTCGGAGATGTGTATAAGAGACAGCTTTGCCGCAGAGCAATCGAACTCGCGGAAAGCGGGGATATCCAAGCGCTTGAAGAAAACGTAGATCTTCAAAAATCTTTCTTGAGAGATCACCTTCTTAATTGGACAGGTGAGTTCGTTGATTCGATTCGCAGCTGTCCGGGATCAAATTTCTATAAGGGCTTCGCGTCTTTTACGGAAGCTTTCCTAAGGTTGGAAAAAGAATTCTTCAAACTTTAGAACGATATGAGCAAGAAAATCCTTAAATCCAAGCTCTCCAGAAGAGGTGCAATATTTTCTGCCGTCGGAGCAGTTTCACTACTGGCTCTAGGTGCAGGAGCCAAAGCGCAGAAAGCACCTGCGTTGATTCGGCCTCCCAAGGTCTTAGAAGAAAAGGATTTTCTTGCCCGCTGCATAAAATGCGGTCGCTGCATCTCGGTTTGTCCTACAAACGTGATCAGCGCAGCCGAATGGAGTGACGGTCTGCGCAATATTCGTACTCCGGTGATGGATTATCGGAGGGGAGGCTGCGAATTCTGCAACAAGTGCATTGAGGTTTGCCCGACCGGTGCACTTCACCCTTATGAAGGGAAGACGACGAGCATCGGAAAGGCCGAACTAACCAACATTTGTATCGCTCTAAGAACCGGCGGCTGTACCAAGTGCCATGATGTTTGCGAATACAATGCCGTGATTTTAGATGAGCAGAAACGGCCGTCTATTGATACAGAAAAATGCAACGGCTGTGGGAAGTGTGTCAGTGCGTGCCCGGCTTTAGTTTTCCAGTCTTTCGGAAGCGCAAAGGTTAGAGGAATTCAAATTCGCCCGTTGGAGGAAGGAGAAAAGTAATGAAGACCTCCGTTTTTCGTTTTTTAACCGTTTTCATTTTTGTGGTCTTGGTCCTCACCGGCCTGCTGTTTAATACAGGTTTTGGTACTTTGTCTTCCTTCGGAATCGGCGCGATTTCTGAAATTTGTCCCGTCGGAGCTTTGGAGTCTCTGCTGGCTTCCAAAACATTGATACCCCGAGTTCTTGTGGGATTGTTCGTTTTCTTTCTGGTTTGCTTGGTGTTAGGCCGTGTTTTCTGCGGGTGGCTTTGTCCTGTGCCCTGGCTTCGAAAAGGCGCCGGGACTGAACCGCTGCCGCCTCTGAAAGAAAAAGAAAAGCAAGCCGGCCCCATAACGTACTTACAAAAGGGGCGCCTGCGAGCTGGTCCCGGAGTTCATCAATCCGAAGCAATTGAAAATCAAGAAGGTCAATCTTTACATACACAGCCGCAAGCAAACCATAAAGAGTCCGAAGCAGGATTTGCTCAAACCTCTTGCATCGGCGGCTCCGTCAGTGCGGTCCCGAAAACGCCTTTCGTCATATTAGGAGCGACATTTCTATCGGCGCTTGCATTTGGATTCCCTGTCTTTTGCATTATTTGTCCAGTTGGACTTACCTTTGCGCTGGTTATCGGCATCTGGGGCATGATTGCCTTTAATGAGCCGTCAATCACGATAGCGCTGTTTGCGGGTTTTCTATTGATTGAGATTCTGTTTTTGCGGAAATGGTGTCACAGCTTCTGTCCGATCGGAGCGATCATTTCGCTCTTCAGCTATTTCAACCGGTTTTTTAGGCCCTCGGTGGACTCCGGATGCCTAAAACGATCGAAAGGTCTTAACTGCACTCGCTGCAGGGATGTTTGTCCCGAAGGCATAGATTTAAACATCAAAATTTCGCCGATGCTTCTTGCTCGCTGCACGAAGTGCCATGCCTGTTCAGAAAGCTGTCCGGTTCAAGCTATCCGTTTTCCTCTTTTGGCTAAGAAAACTGAAGAAACAACAAAAACAGGAAGCACGAGACAGTCGGTCGAGATAAAACAACGCGTTCCGGCAGAAGCGGTAAAGGGCTTCGATCCTGTGTTTTTTCCCCTTACGAAGAAAGATGCCCTGTACGAGGCGGAAAGGTGCATTAGCTGCGGTGCCTGCGAAGTCGTTTGCCCCCAGCATTCGCCGATCCGAGAAATGATGGACTTCATTCGGCAGGAGAAATTTTTGAAAGCCGGCAAAGTGCTTTTGAAAGCCGGTGCAATGCCAGAAATTTGCGGTCGCGTTTGTCCTCAGGACCGTCTGTGCCAAGGCGCTTGTCCTCTGGCAAAGGAAGGCGGTTCCATTCGGATCGGAGCGCTGACAGGATTTTGTGCGGATTATGTTCTGAACCGAGGCGTGAAAACTCACACTGTGGGTAAAGCTAAAGGGCGTGCTGCTGTGGTTGGGGCCGGTCCCGCAGGGCTTGCCTGTGCAGATGTCTTGCGCAGCAAAGGTTTGGAAGTTGTCGTTTTTGATAAACGAGAAAAGGGAGGAGGCTTGCTTTATTACGGCATTCCTTCCTTTAAGCTGTCGAAAAATATTGTTGAACGCCGTTTGGATATTTACCAAAAAGAGGGCATTCGATTTGAGCTAGAGCGCGCGATTGAAACGGAAGAAGAAATAGAAGAATTAATCCGCGATCATGATGCCGTTCTTTGGGCAGTAGGCGCTGCAGAGCCGGTGAGACCGAAAATTCCCGGTGTAGACGGAACCGGTTTTTACACTTCGGATGTATTCCTCGGCAAAGTGAATGTTTCTTTGGAATTGAGCAAAGCTGAATTCGGAATCGAAGGCAGGGAAGTTGTAGTACTAGGCGCCGGTGATTCTGCAATGGATTGTGCTCGATGTGCAGTTAGGTTAGGTGCGAAGCATGTGTTTTGCATCGCCCGTAAATCAAGGTCCTCAATTTCTGCATCCGGGAAAGAGCTGCTCTTGGCTGAATCCGAAGGCGTTGTGCTCTTGGACTCGACTCAAGTTGGAAAGATAATTCGGGATGAGAACGACCGGATCATCGGAATCCAAACCACAGACACCTTAGAAAATCAAAAAGTAATCTCTGCACAGATTGTTATTTCGGCATGGGGCTTCAGAAGTAAGCCAATACCAGGATTGGAAAAATTTGTGAAATTCAATTCGGACGGGACAATAAAAACAGACAGTTCGATGAGAGCAGGAGAGAAGATTTTTGCGGCCGGAGATGCCGTTTTGGGAGCGGACTTGGTTACTGACGCTATTGCTCAAGGCAGATTTGCTGCCGAAGAAATATTTGAATTCATTCAAAACCAACACAAACGTTAAGAAGCCGGCAAACTTTGCCTCTTCAAGTCTACTCAGGAATGATCCCCTCTGTTTCAGATTATTTAGCTCAGAAGAATCCGAAAAAGCTTTCCTGCAATGTTTATCTGAAAAAGGGGGTGGCAGGAGCCTGAGATGTAAGACCAGAGGTCTGGGCGGGAGGATTTGAACCCCATTCTCAGCCCACCAAATAGGTAGCGAC
>USHK01000215.1 GCA_900554375.1 uncultured Sutterella sp. | reverse complement strand
CGTCTCGTGGGCTCGGAGATGTGTATAAGAGACAGGATTAAGCCCACGCCATCGATCCGTCAGGAAATGCCGACGCTGACTATCGACGGAGAGGACACTATCGTCTCAACTAAAGGCAGACATGATCCTTGTGTCGGTATTCGGGCAACTCCGATTCTTGAAGCTCTGACCGCGCTCGTCTTAATCGATCAAGTCATTGCGCAGCGAGGACAGTGCGGTCGGATTTGATCTCTCTAAAACAAAACCGGGACCGAAATGGTCCCGATTTTGTGAGCAGCAAATTGTATTAGTTGGTTTTGCGACGGCGGTCTTCCTCACGCGGCCAACACTGAACACCTTTCTTGTCCGGAAGAATTCTCGGATCAAAAATCGGATCCAGGATGCCTCTGCGTTTCTGAGCGTTGTAATCGCGTAAAGCGGCAATCGCATATTTACCGAGCATGAAGATCGCAACTAAGTTCACGATAGCCATCAATGCCATGAACAGGTCAGCCATATCCCAAACTAACGAGAGGGAAGCTATCGAGCCGACAAAGACCTTCACAACCACAAAAACTCTGAAGATCGGCATGGCGTACTTGCTCTTGGAGATGAACGGCATATTCATTTCGCCGTAAAAGTAGTTGCCGATGATGGAGCTAAAGGCAAAGAACAGCACGATGACAGTCATAAAGAAGTTAGTCCACTCACCGAGCTGACCGGCAACAGATTTCTGAACGAGCGCGATTCCCGTGAGCTTGGAGCCCATCATCCATTCCGGGGAAAGAAGAACCAGCATGGCAGAGGCCGTGCAGACAAACAGCGTGTCAAAGTAAACACCCATTGCCTGAATGAGACCTTGCTTGACCGGATGAGAGGCGTCCGCTGCCGCAGCGGCATTCGGTACGGCACCCATACCGGCTTCGTTAGAGAAAAGACCGCGCTTGATACCGGTCATTAAGGCAATGCCGATCGCTGCACCGGTGACGGAGTCAAAGCTGAAGGCTTTGGTCACGATCATGAGCAGAACGCGCGGTACCTCCGTGATGTTCATGCAGGTCACAACAAAGGCAAGCAATAGGTAGGCGCCGGCCATAAAGGGAACCATAAAGCTGGCCACCTTCGCAATGCGAGTCATGCCGCCGAAAATCACAAGCCCTGTGAGAACGGCAAGAATTAAGCCGGTGTAAGCAGGTTTAAGTCCGGTTGTCGTCTCAATAGAAAGAGAAATCGTATTGGCTTGAACAGAGTTGAAGATCAGGGCGTAGGTGACGGAAATCAAAACCGCAAAAACGGCGGCCCAGAAGGGAGAACCTAAGGCATTCTTAATGTAGTAAGCAGGTCCGCCCATATACCCGCCGCCCGGTTTTTTCACCTTATAAATCTGAGCCAGGGTCGATTCAATGAATCCGCTTGCTGCGCCCAGCGTAGCAATTACCCACATCCAGAAAATCGCGCCGGGACCGCCGGTTACCACAGCAATCGCGATGCCTGCGATATTGCCGACGCCCACACGCGATGCAGTGGAAATACAAAAGGCTTGGAAGGGAGAGATGTGCCCTTCCGGTCTTGGAGTGCGGGAGCCTTCCAAGACGCAGCGGAACATTTCTTTGACGTTGGTGATCTGAACAAAACGCGTGCAGAAGGTGAACCAAAGGCCGACGCAGATTAAAAGCCCGATCAAAACATACGACCAAAGGACATTATTAAGAGAAGAAACAATTGAAGCGAACCAGTCCATTTGATATTGAAATTAAGCGATTGGAAAAGAGAGTGCTTAAGACATATCGGGTTTACTTTCACGGAGACTGTAGAGCGGGTCGACGTTATATTCATCGTGAAGACCGCGCTGATTCAAGCGAGCTCAAAAAATAAACCGTTCAGGTCTTTCTACGTTCTGCAGCGCGGGAAAGCACTTCAGGAAAAACACTCAACCCTCCATTCTAATTGTTCATGCCGACAATCAGCGGAACGGAAGGAAAAAAATCGCAAGAAATTTCAATTTTCCGAAATTCCTTAGCGTCTTGGTGAAATTGCTGACCGAGGACAGTCAGAAAATCTTACAGATTTTTATTCGTCGTGCTTTTCGGTGGCATACTCAAACAATTACTTCAAAAATTTAGATATCCCGGAAAGAAATGAGAACACTAGATTCCCCTAAAACGCTTTACGACAAAATCTTTGACGAGCATGTCGTCAGAATGGAAGAGGACGGCACTGCAACCCTTTATATTGACCGTCATCTGGTTCATGAAGTGACGAGCGCTCAAGCCTTCGAGGGACTGCGTATGAACGGACGTCCTTTGTGGCGCAAGAGCTCTATCGTAGCTACGGCAGATCACAACACCCCGACGACGGGTTGGGAAGCCGGAATGGAAGGGATCACCGATCCGATCTCCAAGCTTCAGGTCTCAACATTGGAAGAGAACATCCGTCAAAACGGCTGTGCAGCGTTTTTCCCGTTCCTCTCCCGCGGCCAAGGCGTTATCCACGTCATGGGTCCTGAAGAGGGGGCTACACTGCCGGGCATGACGGTCGTCTGCGGCGACTCCCATACAAGTACGCACGGCGCCTGTGCTGCTATTGCCTTTGGTATCGGCACAAGTGAAGTTGAGCACGTCATGGCGACCCAAACGCTCTTAACCAAGAAAATGAAAAACATGCGCGTGCATGTGGAGGGGCGGCTCCAGCCGGGCGTTTTTGCTAAGGATCTTGCTCTTTACATTATCGGCAAGATCGGTACAGCCGGCGGAACGGGCTGCGCCATTGAATTTGACGGCCCTGCAATTCGTGCGCTTTCCATGGAAGGCCGCATGACGCTCTGCAATATGGCGATCGAAGCCGGCGCTCGCTGCGGCTTGGTGGCTTGCGACGATAAAACGATTGAGTATATGAAGGGCAGACCCTTGGCTCCGGAAGGCGAACTTCTGGATCAAGCAATTGAGTATTGGAAGACGCTACGCTCGGACGAAGGCGCCAAGTTCGATGTCGAGGTTGAGATTCAGGCCGAAGACGTCGTCCCGATGGTGACTTGGGGCACTTCTCCCGAGATGGTCGCACCGATCACCGGATGCACACCAATCCCCGAAGACCAGAAAGATCCCGTGAAACGGGAAGGCTGGGAGCGCGCTTATCAATATATGGATTTGAAGCCCGGAACACCGATGACCGCGATCGCTCCGAACAATGTCTTTATCGGTTCCTGCACGAACGGCCGCATTGAGGACCTTCGCGCTGCTGCTTATGTTGTTCGTAAGCTTGGCAAGAAAGTGGCTCCCACGGTTAAACAGGCTCTTGTGGTTCCGGGATCGGGACTCGTCAGAGAACAGGCGGAAGAAGAAGGTCTGGATAAGGTTTTCATTCTGTCTCTTATACACATCTGACGCTGCCGACGACTCCTTACGTGTA
>USHK01000214.1 GCA_900554375.1 uncultured Sutterella sp. | reverse complement strand
AGATTCATGAGCGTCTCGTGGGCTCGGAGATGTGTATAAGAGACAGATCAAAAACTAAGAGCCGCGAAAGCGGTTTTGTTTTCCTCAGAGAAAACGACAATTTCACGATTCCCCGATAGCTCAGTCGGTAGAGCGACGGACTGTTAATCCGCAGGTCGTTGGTTCAAGTCCAACTCGGGGAGCCAGAATTCTGAAAAGCGCATCGTAAAAAATGCGCTTTTTCTTTTCCAAACTCGTTCGCGTACCCGCAGTCTCTTTAGTCAAAATCCAGCGGGCATTCCTTAGCACAAACGGCAAAAAAATTCCTGAGTTTAGTTCTTCAGGCAATCAGACATGAACTTCTTGCGCAGTTCGCCTTTAAGTGCTTTTTCTTTAGCCTCCTTGCTGCACTTGACCATCTTCTCCTGCTGCCTGGTCAGTTTCTTTTTTCCGTCATCAACTTTCTTGGACAAACATTCCTTCATGAATTCTTTACGCTTGTCGCCGTGAAGTTCCTTAGCTGCTGCTTCTTTACTGCAGTAAGACATCTTATTTTGCTGAGCGGTGAGAGGCTCGGAAGCGTCTTTTGCGAAAGCCGGATTCATGCATACGGCAAAACCCAAGAGAGAGGCAATTAAAACCAAACGTTTCATAATCAATCCTTTAAAAGGTTGCAACGACAATAGCTGTCTCCTTTATAGTCCGATGGAGGTAAGAGTTTCAGGCAAAATCCAAGATTGGGCATGGAACCGCTGCAATCGCTCGCTTGATGCGACGGGTAATTTTCTGTCTTTTCCTGTTAGTCCTACCTCTAACTATCGGGTTTTTTCTGTCTCTTTTCCGAAAATCAGAGGTTTTTTCTCTCTAAAATAAGTTTATGTTCAGCGCGTGTTCTCGGCGGACCGCAGGAATTTTTACGGATAACCAATGAATACATCTGAATATTTAACTTTGATGAGGAATCGACTCACCGCAGCTTTCGATTTCAAAGAGTCGCCACATGGACTCAATCCTCAGCCGGCGCTTTGGGCAGTACACAATCGAACTTCGGAAAAGTACTTTCTCTCAAAAAGCATCTCGTTATACACGGTGAACAATGACGAGTATGTCGGGCTTTATGGCTGTACTGACAAAATCAAGGAAACAGACATCGAAGCCGTTTTCGAACAGTTCAAAAGACTGATTTCGGAACTACCGACGGACGAAAAGCATATGTCCTCAATTTTCACTGCGGCGTTGATTTCCGAAGAGGAAATTGACCCGAAGATTGTTGAGACGGCGTCTGCCAAAAAATTTCATAAAGACTTTTGGTTTTCTCTTCGCGGTTGGGCCGATCTAGCCATCATTTTGGTCGATCTCAAAAACGAAAAGGTTTATTCCAATTCGTTCGGCAAAAGGACTGTTAGAAACTTCGGATTCCCCAAGAAGTCTGACTAAAAGCTTTATTTAATTGATCTCAAACACCTAGGAAATGAAATGAACGGTTTTACCTTACTTATCGGCTCAGCGGTCATCTTTCTGATCGCCTATGTCGTTTACGGCTCCTGGCTTGCCAAGCAATGGGGCATCGATCCGAAACGCAAAACACCGGCAGAAACGCAGAAGGACGGTATTGACTACCTTCCAACAAAACCTGCTGTTCTACTCGGACACCACTTCTCGTCAATCGCAGGCGCCGGTCCGATCGTCGGTCCGATTACCGCTGCTGTCTTCGGATGGGTGCCGGTTACTTTATGGATTATTGTAGGCAGTGTCTTCTTCGGCGGAGTACATGACTACGGTTCTTTGGTGGCTTCTTTGCGCCATAAAGGCAAGAGTATCGGCCAAATTATCGAAGCCAACATCGGCGAGAGAGCTAAGATTCTCTTCGCTATCTTTGCCTGGATTACATTGCTGGTTGTGATCGCCGCCTTCGCCAACATTGTTGCCGCTACATTTGTAGCTAACCCCGGCGCCGGCACATCTTCTCTGCTCTTTATTCTCCTGGCTGTGGTTTTCGGCCTCCTCGTCTACCGCACCGGCATGTCTCTTCTCCTCGGTACAATTCTGGGTCTTATCGGTATGGCTGCCGCTTTCTACATCGGCCATATTTTCCCGATCGTCCTCTCTAAGGATATGTGGCTCCTGATCATGATGGGCTACATCTTTGTTGCCTCCATCGCACCGGTTTGGATTCTGCTTCAGCCTCGCGACTATCTGAACTCCTTCCTTCTTTATTTGATGATCATTGCCGCCTTCCTGGGCATCTGCTTCTACCAGCCGACAATGGAAATTTCTCCGTTCGTGGGGTTTGATCTCGGACACGGCCAGTGGCTCTTCCCGGTTCTTTTCGTGACTGTCGCCTGCGGCGCTATTTCCGGTTTCCATTCTTTGGTCAGCTCCGGTACGAGCTCCAAACAGCTCGACAACGAAAAGAACGCAAAACTCATTGGCTACGGCTCAATGCTGATTGAAGGCCTGCTGGCTATCTGCGCCATCATTTCTGTCGCTTATGTGGCAGCCGACAAACTTCCGGCCCTCTTGAAAGCCGGAGGCCCGGTCAACGCCTTCTCTCAAGGAACCGCAACGTTTATGACGGCTCTCGGCCTTGATTACAATCTGTCTAAAGAATTCGTAGCTTTAACGATTTCTGCCTTTGCGCTTACCACGCTGGACACAGCTACACGTCTCGGACGTTTCATTTTCCAAGAGCTTGTCACTCGACCCGCAGACACGCACAGCGGCGCCAAAGAACAACCGATCGCAGCTTTCCTCGGCAACCGCTATGTTGCAACCGCGATCACGATCGCTCTGGCCTGGTACATGTCTGTCGGCTCTTACCTCACGATTTGGCCGATTTTCGGTACTGCAAACCAGATGCTTGCCGCTCTGTCTCTGCTCGCTATTGCTGCATGGCTTAGAAAAGAAAACAGAAAGACGTTCATGGTGACGATCCCGATGTACTTCATGTTTGCGGTTACCTTCTGCTCTTTGGGCCAGCTGATCTACGCCAACCTGGGCAAGAACTGGCTGATCGTCGGTATCTCTGCCGGCCTGGCGGTTCTGTCTGCAGCGCTGTTCATTGAAGCCTACAGAGTCTTCAGCAATGACAAAGGTCAGATCCCCAATAACCTTCAGGCTCAAAATCAAGAATAAGTCAGTAGTTACTTACTCATAAAATTTCGGCCTTCGCACAAAAAGCGAAGGCCGTTTTTTAGTTTATCTTTATCGAACTCACCCGTCATCGACTTGTTTTCGATGGCTTTATTCCTCCCGCAGGCGGTGCTAACTTATTCTCGGTCAGAGGATTAGTACCCACAAAACTCGATCGACAGCTCTGCTAAAGATTAGGTCTTCCTGTCGCGTTAAGAGAAAACCGTTATCTCTGTCTCTTATACACATCTCCGAGCCCACGAGACGCTCATGAAT
>USHK01000213.1 GCA_900554375.1 uncultured Sutterella sp. | reverse complement strand
AGCGTCAGATGTGTATAAGAGACAGATATAATGTAATACATGTATTACATTTCCACTGGGAAACAAGCTTTGTTAACTATCCGACTTTCAGAACCTATCGAGGAACGTCTTGCAAGACTAGCTAAGGAAACAGGACGTTCAAAAAGCTTTTACGTCAAAGAAGCCTTAAAAAATTACTTGGAAGACCTGGAAGATATTTATCTTTCGGACCAAGTGATCGAGCGTATTCGTAAGGGCGAAGAGGACGTTGTCTCTTCTGACGAGATGGAGAAGATCCTTGGTCTGGAAAATTGAGTATTCACGTTCTGCCGTCAAAGAGCTGAAATCACTGGATAGACAGACCGTCATCAGAATTCATCGCTACCTTACCGAGAAAATCGCTGTTTGCAGCGACCCGAGAGACTTTGGGAAAGCTCTACAAGGAATTCTTTCTGAATATTGGCACTATAGGGTCAGCGATTTCCACTTGATCTGCAGCATCAAAGACGACGTTGTCACGATTCTTGTTGTCAGAGTTGGCCATAGGAAAGACGTTTATTCAACATAATGGCTTGTTATGTTGAGTGGGAAAAGCACTGTGACAGTATCACCCCGCCATTTTTAAAGACTTTAACGAGTTTTTAGAGACTTCTCAGGTCTTTTTGTACACTGTTCACTGTATAAATCATTTTTGAATTAGTAATACTTTTTCAATAAATTCAGTTAAGTCGTTTGATTTAGGCGGTGAAATATGTTTAAAAGACCACATATTCCGCTCCGATTAAGTCTTTCCTCCTGCAGTAAAACTACATGGAGAATACGATGGTCGAGGGCAGATAATTATCGATCGAGGGCAATTTGTTGGCCCCCGGACCTTGTCGGTTAACTCTTAATCCTCATTGATTGTCCCATTAGCCCTGCCAAGGAGCCTGTCAACCAACAGACAACGGCCCCATAGTAATAAGAATCAACGTGTTGGAATTGATTCCGCTGAATCTATGAGTGAGTAACGCCGGATATGACTTACGTCGACGCTATGTTCAGCTTGCCATGCATCATATGTTGCTTGCATACGAAGCCACATAGCGGCATCTGGTCCGGGGATCGCTGCGCTGAGCTTTACCGCCATTTCAGGGGATATAGCAATTTCTCCCTTAATGATTCGCGTGATCGTTGCCGGACAAACTCCTAAATTAGCGGAAAACTGACGAGCACTTAATCCCAGAGCTTTTAAAGACGATCCTACAATTCGTCCGGGATGCGGGGGATCGAACATTCTAGACATTTGTGATAATCCTCATAATTTGTGATGTAAGCGTCTCCATCATGAAACTCAAAAGTAATACGCCAACCGCCGGATACCGTTAAAGACCAAGTGTTTTGTCGATCTCCTATCAAGCTATAAAGCCGATAGCCAAGAAGGTTAAGCTGCTGCACTTCTTCGGCTAAATCCAAAGCCAAAAGGAGCTCCTTAAGTCTCTCGGCATGTATTGGTTGGATACCAGCTTTGGAACCAGTTTCAAAAAACTTCTTGAGTCCTTTGTTAGTCCAGCTTTTAATCATCTTCTTCCTGTTTATCTTTATGCAACAATATATCTTTGTGTTTAATGTTATGCAACACCTTGTCTTTATCTTCGTCTAGTACCTGTGAGAAGAGATCGACCGTTTACGTTTGAGAGCTTGGCTCAAGTATTTATGACTTTTACCAGTAAAACGCTAGTAAAAAACAATCAAATATCGATTTTTCTTTGTAGCCATAGAAATCCGGCTTTGAGTCGGATTTAGTTGTTCATTCTTGATAATCCTTATCGCTAGCTATTCTCTGAGTGGCTGCCGCTGCAGCCATCAACAAAAGCAAGCTCTACCCATTTAAAACTTCCCACATACAGGTATTGTTATGCAACGAATCTGACTTTGATTGAACATCCTTTTACTAGTGTTTTACTAGTAAAAATATCCTTACTTAAGTAAAAACGTTGCCACGATTAAATATCCAGTATCTCCATTACATTATCCGGAGAAACGAGTTGAAAATTAACGTCAGGGTACCGCGAAAGAAATTCCGATTGTGCTCGACTGTGTGCGGAGCCGGATAATTTGCACTCGAAAGCGTTGATGACTTTTCTGTCCTGAATTTCTACAAAATCCACTTCTTTAGGTTTGACGCCAGCATTGCTCCTAGTTCTCCAGAAACGCAGCGAGCGCCTGTTCCTTTGGTAAGCATTTTGCTTGACGCGTTCCATAAAGAAAAAGTTCTCCCATAGCGCGCCCGCATCAGATCGAGAAGATAACGGACTGAAATCACTCAAAATAGCGTTTCTGACACCGGTATCTGTGAAGTAAATTTTTTTCCCTTTCTTCAATTCATTTTCAAGGTTGCTGGAAAATGAATGACAGACCTTCACAACGAAACATTGCTCCAAGAGGTCGATGTATCGGATTGCCGTCGCTTTATTCAAACCAACCTCTCGGGCAAGAGAGTCATAACTAATTTCCTGTCCGATGTGCGCGGCTAATTGATAGACAAGGTTCTCAAACGTTGCAGATGAACGAACGCCCGCTAACGCAAAAAGATCCTTGTAGAGGAGCTCAGAGGCATAGTAGCTTAAGAAATTTGCCGGCTGATCTTGGTCGACTGCAGCCGGAAACATTCCGTAGACAATCCTTTCAGCAAGAGACTGCTGAATATTCCACCGTCCCTTACTGCTCACTAACTCAGTAAGAGAGAAAGGCCACAGCTGGAAGAGCTCAAGGCGACCGAGGGCTGATTCCCGGACCCCAGAAGCGAGCTCTAAAGAAGAAGATCCTGTTGCAAAGATTTGCGTGGACTGATTTTCGTCGACTAGAAGTTTGAGAATTACTCCGATATTCGGAATCCTTTGAGCTTCATCGATGACCAACGTAGGCGCTCTCTGAAGAAGAGAGCTAATCTCATCGTTCTGATACGCATCCACCAAAAGTTTAACGTGCCGGGGCTTGTCCCCGTCCAACCATAGCGAATTAACCGGATCGATAATTTGCTTAAACAAGGTCGATTTACCTACCTGCCTAGGTCCTAAGACAACCACCGCTTTCGGAGGTGTGGCTTTCCTCACATCTTGAGAAATTTCGCGTTGGATGAGCATTAATCTATAATTTCGATTACCAAACTATCGAAATTATAGTATAAAAAAGTTACTTAAATAACCGATTTTATTGATTAACTCTAAAAATTAGCGAGCGGTCCTAATTATTTTCTGGGCTTTTACTCCTCCCTTACTAGTGTTTTACTAGTAAAAAAACAACTATGAGAAATTCCCCGTTGATTTCTCTCAAGAACACCGTAGTTACATCTTTTCGGTTAATCCGTGAACGACAAAATTTTTCAAGCGTTCGCACCGTGTCTTGTCCTAAAAAATGTTGACTCTTAAGGAGTCAAATAATGCAGTATGGAGC
>USHK01000212.1 GCA_900554375.1 uncultured Sutterella sp. | reverse complement strand
TTCATGAGCGTCTCGTGGGCTCGGAGATGTGTATAAGAGACAGGTTCCGTGAATTCAACAAACGCAAGATCAACATTCCGTTCCAGCAGAGAGATCTGCATATCATTTCGATGCCGGAAGTCATCTGCAAAGTTGAAAACGATATTCCTGTCGCATCGAAGTCCGAAGCAAAAGCGGGAACATAACGTTTTCTAAACTCTAATCAATCTGAAAAGTCGAAGCTCAGTCCTTCGACTTTTCTTTCTTTAACCTTCTTATTTTCTATTAGCAACGTATTTAGCTTCCCCGCTTATGTTTCGCAAGATAGGTCACTGGTTCATGTTCGCCGCTGCATTGTTCGTCATGAGTTTAGGCATTGCGCTCGTGACCCGAGGCAACCTCGGAACAACACCGATTAGCTCTCTGCCTTTAGTGACGTCTTATGCCAGCAGCCTAACTTTCGGTGAAACAACCTTTCTAATCAACGTACTTTTTGTTGCCGCGCAGTGGATGCTCCTTAGAAGTTCCATTAACAAGGTACTGCTACTTGTGCAAATCCCGATCACGCTTGCCTTCTCTTACTTCATCGATACATCTATGGAGCTCACAAAGTTTTTGTCTTCCGATGTCTACTGGAAGTGCTTTGCAGTCTCGATGCTTGGGAATGTGGTGCTGGGACTCGGCGTTGCTTTAGAAGTATTTTCCGGCGCTGCGGCTCTACCCGGAGAAGGGCTGGTGCTTGCCGTCAGTAAAGTTTTAAGAAAGCCTTTCTCGTCCGTCAAAATCGCTAACGACGTTATCTTGGTTTTGCTCGCTTTACTTTTAAGTTACTGCGTTTTCCATGAGATTCACGGTTTACGAGAAGGAACCATTATTTCCGCGTTAAGCGTCGGCGTTTTTGTTAAATTTTGGCTTTCCGGTCTTACGAAACTCTTCAAGAGAGCACCGGCGGACGCAGAGTAACTACTATCAGATTGCTATTAGAGCCTCCTAGCCACGGTGGATACCGGAGAATTTGAATCAAGCGCGATGAGTCGGAGTCGTCAGCTTAAAAGCCTTGCTGATTCTAAATATCGTTTCGAATTTAGGAGATCCTTTGGACCTGAGCGCTCCGCACAAGCACTGCTTTGAGAGACCTGTCTCCTTTGCGAGCTGAACCACTCCTTTAGCCTCGGCTAATTCGCCAAGTGCTCTTCTAACGAGTGATCCGTCTCCTGGATCTTCTTCAACACAGACATTGAAAAAAGCTTTGGGATTGTTTTCCTTATTGATAAGGTAGTCCTGAATATCAAATTCCTTACCGAACTTTGTATTCATACTCCTGTTCCCTCCATGTAAGTAGCTCTTCGAAGCCTTCTGCGAAAGTTTAAATGAACGCAAGCATTCTTGATTGAACTCGGCGCTACTGAATCCAGCAGTTGAATTTTGCAGTACATTAACCGTTGAATTTGGGACTTGAAGCTGAATGGGCTGACGGGGTTTTCCTCATAGTTCGTTTTTTACTAGTAAAGCCTAGTAAAAACAAGTTGTAAAGAGAACATCTCTATAAGATTTTCTATAAATTCGGTTACTTCACTGCCGTTTTTATCCCATAAATTCGATGGTTTTGTAACCGAATTTATTGATTTACTGCGTCAAAATTTGTCGTTCAAAACAACTATAGTCATGTCCGCCAGACAACGAATTTTTCGTCTTCCATTAAGAGCGACGGCACCCGCTGCCTTCGACTGATACAAATAACACAACTCGCTTGCATTTTTTTGGTTGTTACTATGATGCAAAGAAGAAAGATAAGACCTTGGAGCAAATTACAGAAAGAGGTGTATTTGCTGGTCGATCCAAAACTAGACTTCCAGATCCATTGCGTTGCCTATCGTATGGACAGCCAGTACGGAAGCACTGACCTACCGAGGTACTGGATTACGTTAGGCAAAGAAATCATCTTCGATTATCCGAAGCAGTTTATCCATTCCGAAGGACAAGACGAAAACTCTCGTATCGCCTACGAAGCCTTATCTATCTATCCGTATGACAGCGAGACCTCGGATATTTCGAACATGCTTCGCGAATACATAGATACGCCACTATCGGAATTAATGACCAAGAAATTTGAAGGAGACCATTGGGGGCTTACGGATATCCTGCGCGCAGCTGACAGACGAATAGGCCAAAGGAGACTGGCGAAGTTAGCAGAAGTTCTCAGCAACCCGGCTGCACAAAAAATTCTGAAACAGAGGATGAGTACATACAAGGAAAACGAAAGGAAAGCCACAGAAGCAGACGGTTTCTGAGCCAGACTCGAAAGAGTGTCGAAAGTAAAAAGGCGCCGGAAAAACCTTGCAGCAGGTTTTCCGGCGCCCTAAAAGGAAACGCTACTTCAGTTAGCGAACTTTGATCTTAGCGATCAGTCTGTCAGCGATCTCGGAGACAGGAACGTTTTCGTTCTGAAGATCTCCGCGGTGAGCGTATTCAACTTCACCGTTCTTCAGGCCACGGTCACCGATCGTGACACGGTGCGGAACACCGATCAGTTCCCAGTCAGCAAACATGACGCCGGGACGCAGACCTCTGTCGTCAAGGATAACGTCAATGCCGGCTTCGCGCAGACGACCGTAAAGCTCGTTAGAGGCTTTCTGAACTTCTTCGCTCTTGTCATATCCGACGGGGCAGATCACAACGGTGAACGGAGCGATGCTGTCCGGCCAAATGATGCCCTTGTCGTCGTGGCCTTGCTCGATGGCGGCGCCCAGCAGACGAGAAATACCGATACCGTAGCAGCCCATCTGAAGCAGCTGAGGTTTGCCGTTCTCATCCAGGTAAGTTGCATTCATCGGAGCGGAGTATTTATCGCCGAGGAAAAATACGTGACCGACTTCGATACCGCGCTGCATCTTGAGCGTGCCCTTGCCGTCCGGAGAAACATCGCCTTCGACGACGTTGCGGATATCAGCAACAACATCCGGTTCTCTGAGGTCACGACCCCAGTTCACGCCGCGGATGTGATAGCCCTCTTCGTTGGCACCGACGATGAAGTCGTTCATGTTGGCAACGGTCTTATCGGCAACGATGGTGACATCTTTAGGAATTCCGACAGGTCCGTGGTAGCCGGGTTTAGAACCGAATGTCTCTTCAATTTCTTTGTCGGTTGCAAACCGGAATCCGCCCTTGAGTGCTTCCAGCTTTTCAGCTTTAACTTCGTTAAGTGTATGGTCGCCTCTGAGAAGCAGAAGAACGATTTTTGCAGGCAGCGGATTGCCTTTTTCGTCCTGCTGATCAACAGCCAAAACGATAGATTTGACGCTGGCTGTCAGCGGCTTGTTCAAGAGTTCGACGACCAGCTCGCACTTATCGCGGCCCGGAGTCGGAACTTTTCCCATTGCCTCCGTAGCTTCGGCGCGCTTTTCAATCAGGCAGGGGGCTTCGGCCAATTCGATATTGGCAGCGTATTCGCTATC